>CALHVP010000175.1 GCA_938038975.1 uncultured Maribacter sp.
TCCTGTCCCCGTGATTCCTATTCGCATTTGTGTTCTATTTAGTTAGTATTACACAAGATAAAGAATAAGGCTTTAAATTATTATGCGTGCATAAGAAAAATTACGATGTTCAACACGAGTTAGGTGGCAGTAAGCGGGTAAGTTGGATTAAAGACAACCAGTATTGTTTTACTATCAAAACGGAGTCTGGAATATATAAACCGTAGCGATTTATTATTTCCAAACTCCGTTAGGATATGACTTCTGTGCGATGGGTTTTACTGCAATAGTTAGCTCTAAGCTTCAGAATATGCTTCTATTGGAGCACAAGTACAGATTAAATTACGATCTCCATAAGCATCGTCCACTCTTCTAACTGATGGCCAAAACTTATTATCTCTTACATATGATAACGGAAACGCTGCTTTTTCTCTACTATATGGAAATTCCCATGAGTCGTTTGTAACCATGTCCAAAGTGTGTGGAGCGTTCTTTAAAACGTTGTTAGGGTTACTTTGGGTAGCAGCATCTATTTCTTCTCTGATGGAAATCATAGCATCACAAAAGCGATCTAATTCTGATAGTGCTTCACTTTCAGTGGGTTCAATCATCATTGTGCCAGCAACTGGAAATGATACAGTAGGTGCATGAAATCCGTAATCCATTAAGCGCTTGGCAATATCTGTAACTTCAATACCATTTGCTTTAAATGGTCTACAGTCTATAATCATTTCATGTGCCGCTCTGCCTTTTTCCCCTGTATACAACACATCGTATTTACCATCTAATCTATGTTTAATATAGTTTGCATTCAAGATGGCAATTTCTGTTGAATGACGAAGACCGTATTCTCCTAACATTTTTATATAGCCATAGGAAATTAGACATGCTAATGCGCTTCCCCAAGGTGCGCCAGATATTGCGGTAATTCCCTTAGGACCTCCTGTTTTAATTAATGGGTTTGTAGGTAGAAAAGGTACAAGTTGTGATGCAACGCAAATTGGACCTACACCAGGACCACCACCACCATGAGGAATAGCAAAGGTTTTATGTAGGTTCAAATGACATACATCCGCTCCAATATTTCCTGGATGTGTTAAGCCTACTTGTGCGTTCATGTTAGCACCATCCATATATACTTGACCTCCATTGTCATGGATTAAAGTTGTAATATGTTTTATAGACGATTCAAAAACTCCATGTGTAGATGGGTAGGTCACCATTAATGCTGCTAAGTTTTCTGAATGCTGTTTTACTTTTTCTTCTAAATCTGCAACATCAATATTTCCCTTTTCATCTGTTTTGGTAACTACCACTTTCATACCCGCCATTACAGCAGATGCAGGATTTGTACCATGAGCAGATGCTGGTATGATGCAAATGTTTCTATTCATGTCTCCACGAGATTCATGATAGGCACGTATGACCATAAGTCCGGCATATTCTCCTTGTGCCCCAGAATTGGGTTGTAAAGAAGTATCTGCGAATCCAGTTATTGTGGTGAGGTCTTTCGCTAATTCTTTTAACATTATTTGGTAACCCTCAGCTTGTTCAATTGGAACAAATGGGTGAATATTTCCCCAGTTGCTTTGACTTAGAGGTAACATCTCACTAGCTGCATTAAGCTTCATGGTGCAGCTACCTAATGAAATCATACTATGGTTTAAAGCAAGATCTTTACGTTCTAATTTTTTGATGTATCGCATTAATTCTGTCTCAGAATGATACGAGTTAAACACCTTGTTTTCCATATATGGAGCCGTACGTTGTACAGATTTCATTATGGCAGATGTGGTAAGAAGTTCGTTTATTTTAACACTATCTTTTCCTAATGCTTTCGCAAAAACAGAAACAATTGCGTTAAGGTCCTTAATACTGGTTGATTCATTTACGGCAATGGAAACCGTTTCATTGTCAATGTAAAGGAAATTAATTTCGTCATGCTCAGCAGCGTCTTTTATTTTGTTAGCATCTGTTTTAACTGTAATGGTGTCAAAAAAGGAGCTATTGGTTTGGTATAGGCCTAATTTTTCTAAAGCATCTGCCAATGTAGTTGCGGAATTATGAACTTTATCTGCAATATATTTTAAACCTTTTGGTCCGTGGTATACCGCATACATTCCAGCCATAACAGCTAATAGAACTTGTGCTGTACAAATGTTAGATGTTGCCTTATCACGTTTTATGTGTTGCTCACGTGTTTGCAACGCCATACGCATGGCTGGTTTACCATCTGTATCTTTAGTTACCCCAATAATTCTTCCTGGAATATTTCTTTTGTGTTCTTCCTTAGTAGCAAAGAATGCGGCATGAGGTCCACCATAGCCTAATGGAATACCAAAACGTTGCGTTGTTCCAACTACGACGTCAACTCCAAACTCTCCAGGAGGTGTAAGTAAGACTAAACTTAATATATCTGCAGAGACTGCTACTTTAATATCATTTTCCTTTGCCTCAGCAACAAATGCACTATAATCGTTTACTTGTCCATGCTTTCCAGGATATTGCAATAGAGCACCATAAAAATCAGTACCAAATTGAAATTCTTCATGGTTCCCAACAACGAGTTCAATTCCTAAAGGTGTAGAACGGGTTTGTAATAAAGATAATGTCTGCGGTAATACCTCTTCAGAAACAAAAAACTTTAGCGTTCCGTTTTTCTTTTGATCTCTAGATCGCACATCATAGAGCATAGTCATAGCTTCTGCAGCGGCTGTGCTTTCATCTAGTAAAGACGCGTTGGCTAATTCCATTCCTGTAAGGTCTGTAACGACAGTTTGGAAATTAAGCAGAGCCTCTAATCTACCTTGTGCTATTTCGGCTTGGTAAGGAGTATATGCGGTGTACCATCCCGGATTTTCAAGGATATTTCTTTTTATGACAGATGGAGTAAGGCTTTCGTGATACCCTAGGCCAATATAAGATTTGAAAACTTTATTCTTTTTAGATAATTTCTCAATATGGCTAAGAAATTTATGCTCGCTCATAGGAGCTTCTAATTCTAGTGGTTTCTTTAACCTTATTTCTGCTGGAATGGTCTCAAAAATGAGTTGCTCCAAATTTTCTACGTCTACGTTTTTAAGCATATGTTGAATGTCTTCTTCACGTATACCTATGTGGCGGGATGCGAACACGTCTGTCTTCATATTTTTCTTAGAATTAGTCTTGCAAAATTAAGAATTAATTTGGTGCTGAATAGCCATTTTTTGGGGCTTAGGTCGAAAGTTTTGAACCAAAAACGAAGGTTATAAACAGTTTGGCTATTTTTGTTTAATGAAGATATGGAAAGGTGTTTTTGATTTTTATCTAGATGCCAGCGTACATGTCGCTTTTGCGGTACTATCCTTAGTGTGGGTTACAGCTCATACTTTAAACATTTCTCCAGAATTACACCTTCCTTGGTTTCTATTTTTTGGAACAATTGTTTGCTATAATTTTGTTAAATATGGTGTAGAGGCTAAAAAATACGTTCTGGTGGCTAATCGTTACCATAAAAACATTCAGTTATTTAGTTTTATCTCCGCAGTTTTTATGCTGTATCACGCTTATTTTTTGAGTGTTTCTGTTTGGTTTGGTGTCGTAATATTGATATTAATTTCTATGTTTTATGCGATACCTATTTTACCTAGAGCAAGAAACTTAAGAAGCTGGGGTGGATTTAAAATTTTTATAGTTGCGCTAGTTTGGATGGGAGCAACTGTATTGCTTCCTGTTCTAGCTGTAGAACAAGAATTTGCTTGGGACGTTAGAGTAGTTGCTTTTCAGCGATTTATATTTATATTAATCCTGTTGATACCCTTTGAAATAAGAGATTTACAATATGATGATATAGAATTAAAAACATTGCCACAACGCTACGGCGTAGCTAATACGAAAGTAATTGGCTCTTTTATGGTAGTCGTATTTTTCTTTACTACCTTTTTAAAAGATGAGTTGAGCATTATAGATTTAGTATCTAAAGGCACTCTTTTTTTAGTGCTAGGAAGTTTAATGTATGCTACTAAAAGAAATCAATCCAACTATTTTGCTTCATTTTGGGTTGAAGGAATATCAATTATATGGTATCTCGTTTTACTGATGTTGTGTTGGTTTTAAGCTTGACCTTTAAATTGCTCTTTCATTTCAAGCTTTTCTTTATCAGACAGGCTATATAATTTCGCCTTTTCACAAAGAGATGTTAGTTGTTTATTTTTTTTAGATGCTTTGGAACATGCTTTGCAGATAAATAGGTGCAAACGAAGTTTTAATACTTCTGAAAAAGTGGCTTCCCTATACTGGGTTTTGTTGCAAATAGTTGCAGCTTTATCACAAGAAATCATAGTTAAAACCAATTTTTGTTAAGGCATCCCATCAGGCCGGTTCTCGCCCTGTGTATCATTACCCATAAGTTAGACGGATTGATATCTAGTTCATTACAAATATCTTCAGTGCTTACACCTTGAATGGTTTTCATCGTGAAAACCTGAGCTTGTTTTTTGGGAAGTTTAGAGATGCAATCTTGTATTGCTAAACCCAATTCTTTGTTTTCTATAGCACTGTTCTCAAGCATGCTGAATGGATCTGCTACTTGTTCTTCTAACCAATCACCTTCTGCATCGCTTGCAGAACTATAGTTCATGCGCACTTCAGCCTTTCCTTTTTTAGAATTTGTTTTTCTGTAATGATCAATTACTTTTCGTTTTAGGATAGCAATTAACCAAGTGCGTTCTGCAGCATCACCTTTGTAGTTTTTTGCAGATTTCAATCCCGCTAAAAAAGTTTCGGATACCAAATCTTTTGCTACTTCACCATCACTTACTCTGCTTACAGCAAAGTTAAAGAGGTAATCAGCATAGTTATCTACCCAAAGTTTAGGTTCTAAGGTATGTTGCGTCATAACGTTTGTACGTCTCAAAAATAACGGAAATAGGTGTAACTTGAGCTATGTTTTTAAGGTAATATGATAATCTTAATGAAGGAATATTTGTTATTTTTAGACAAATAATACGATTATGAAGCAAATACATAAATTACTGTTTTTTCTATTTCTAGTTACTATTAGCTGTGGTCAAAAAAATTCAAAACATATTACAGCGTATAAGGAAGGGGATGCGAAGAATAGCATATTGGTAGATGTTCGCACTCTTAAAGAATATGAGGCTGGTCATTTACCCAATGCATTGCATATGGACTGGTTTGATGAGAATTTTGAAAACAAATTTGCAGATATAGATAAGAACAAGACTATTTATGTGTATTGCAAGGTAGGGGGTAGAAGTGCTAAAGCTCAAGAAAAACT
>CALHVP010000176.1 GCA_938038975.1 uncultured Maribacter sp.
AAAAAGGAGTAATCTCTTAGTAAATACATCTAATTTAATTAGTAAAAACCTGGCCAACAATGGCCAGGTTTTTTTGTTTTAGAAAAACGAAAAGCAACTCTATACACTTTTACAGAATGAAAAGCCCCTATAAAAGTGAAAGCACATACAAAAACGCTCTACAAATGTTACATATTATTACTGTATATGAATTTACATATTACATACCAAAACAAATAAATAGACAAAAGCTAAAATATTATAACAATAATCATTATTACGCTTACATACTTGTATTCAATTGTAATTATTTAACCAAAATTTCTTGCAGGTATGGTGAGTTCTCGTATATCTTATTTAGATAATCGATTATAAAACATATTTATATCACTAAAAACTATAACAATGATTAACCTTATTAAACTTTTACTGTACGTTATCTTAACCCTTATATTATCAACTTTATAAAATCAAAAATCGTGAACTATTTAAGAGATGTATCTATATTATGAACATGGAAAAAGTATAAATTAAGAATGTGGCATGACCCGCATTTTTAATTTTGTATTTTTGGCAAGCCACTAATAACAGACCTCAATGTATACCTTACTTGCCAAATTGAATAAAATAGTACTTCCGTCTTTCTCAAAACAACGATTAGATTTATCCAAAGCCTCTAAGCTACAAATGGCAATTATAGGATGGCGTTATTTCATTACAACAAAATCATTAGATCAATAAGAAATTAGAGATTTTGTTTGCCACTGACCAATCTTATCTCTACCATTCAAAAATTCCAGTTCCAATAAAAAATTAAACTGTACTATTTCTCCACCTGCGCGTTCAATTAACTTAGCTACTGCACTTGCGGTTCCACCAGTTGCCAAAACATCGTCATGAATTAAAACTCGCTCTCCTTCTTTTATTGCATCTACATGCATTTCTAGAGTATCTGTACCGTACTCCAACGCAAAAGTCTCACTTATTTTGGCAGCAGGTAATTTTCCAGGCTTTCTTACCGGAACAAAACCCGCTCCTAATTTATGGGCTAGCAAAGGACCAAAAATAAAGCCTCTACTTTCCATTCCTACCACTTTATCAATCTTTACATCGCCCACAAGTAAAACTAGTTCTTCAGCTGCATTTTGTAATGCTTTCCTATTTTGAAGAAGTGGTGTAATATCTTTAAATAATATACCCGGTTTGGGAAAATCCGCAACATCTCTTATGTAAAATTTTAAATCCATTTCTTTTGTTCGTTCTAATTTTGCGTTAAAAGTAAAAAGAAATATATTTGCAGCCCCTTATAGGGGAAGCAAAAGGCCCTGTGGCGCAACTGGATAGCGCATCTGACTACGAATCAGAAGGTTACAAGTTCGAATCTTGTCAGGGTCACTTAAAAAAAAAGTCTGCACTAAACTGCAGACTTTTTTTATTTCAGGATTTATCAAAAATAAGACATAAAGGATAAGACAAAAGCTAGGAAACCTAATCCGGTAATTTTAATATCCACCTTTAATTCAAAACTTAGCACCTAGTTACAAACAACAATAAATAAAAGATTTAAAACTATTCAACCGCTAGATAACTATCTTCATATCAAAAGTTACCATACTCAAACTCTGAAGCTTTTAAAGGGTTAAATTTATCATTAATAAACAGAGTATCTCTTATAAGAAGATTTTGGAAATAAATTCTTTAAGTTAAGTCTTCACTTTACAACAAAACCTAATTTTCAGACATTCCTTTATAGGTCTAAAATATGTAACAAAGCATTAACACCTGCTTCAAAAACATGTAAAATCTTCTCCCAATCGTCTATGCATTTTATCGATTAGCCTTGCATTACAAGGATTTCACCGATTTAACCGCACTAAGTTAATTCCTACATTCTAAGGCAACACTTCGCTTTAAATAGACATTATCGAACCTTTTATCGAATACTATCAGCATTCAAAAGGAAATGTTAAGAAATGAATTCTATTTACTGTTGTAAAATAGAAATCCATTAACTAATTCTTATGAAAAACAACTACCTACATTACACATTTTTTGGTGCAATGCTCTTATTATTCTTTTGTATACCCAATCATATATTGGGCAATGAAAAATCTGATGTGAGCAGTAACAACTCTTCGAAAAATATAAACACTACTAGATTATCTTTTTTAACTAATAGTATTTCTTTTATGTCCAGCGCTGTTCATACGAACAAAGTAGGATTTATGGCAGAAGCAGATTCATTTAAATCTCTAGATGGAGAATTTGGCTGCTACGTAGAAATGCCAGCCTTACAGGTAGACGGTACTTGTGTGCAAGCGTCAGAAGCTCCTAATAGTTATGGAGACGAAGTAGAGTTTATGTGGTTGGAGAGAAGAAATGACGAATTCATACCCTTAACCGAATGGTCTACCAATACAGCACTTAATTTTTGTCCAGATACCGCTGGATATTACAGATTGTGTGCAAGAACAGTTGGATGTTCAGATATTTATGAAGCAACAGAAGTTTATGTAACAGAAATTTGCACTATAACAGTAGACGCCGGTGATGACATTGAAGTTTGTCAGCAAGAGAGTATCGTTTTAACAGCAACTGCAGAAAACGAAAATACGTGCACAGGCAGCTGTGTTTATCCAATAATTGAAAGCGATAGATGTAGTGGTGGAAACCCATCTGAAATCTGGATGTCGAACAGCGGCAACAACTTTTTCAATACAACGATCCATTCAAATTTCGAAATACGAGAAGATGGTATAGCAATTTACGAGAGTCAAGTCTTTAATGGAACTGACACTCTAGATGTTCATATCACTTTTACAGGAAGAACTTCTACTCCCCCATCAGGTAGTCCAAAATTAGGTTGTGACACTGGTGACACATCTGAATATGTATACTGGACTACTACTACCGGAACTATTGTATCCGAAAATCATGGTACATATCAATTAACCAGAATGGGAGAAGCTTTTCAATTAGGTATTGGTGGTGATGTTACGAGAACAGGGTTAGGAGCATCAGGTTGGTTCAATTTAACTGGCGGTGATGGATTTTATACTCGAGGTGATGTAAATATTAAATTAGGTGAATGTGTTCCTAATAACATAAACAGCTCTGTAGATTATGTATGGACTACAGCAAACGGGAATATAGTAGGAGACACTAACCAACAATCTATTACAGTTAATCAATCTGGAACTTATCAAGTAAAAGCTAAAGATTGTGCAGACTGCGAAGCAATAGACGAAGTGATAGTTGAGATTTCAACTGTTTCCGCTGATGCAGGGGAAGATGTTTCCATAACATCTGGCTCATCTACCATATTAACAGCTACAGGTGGAGGAAGTTATGTTTGGTCCACGGGTGAAACAACAGCATCTATTACAGTATCACCAACAGAAACAACTAGTTATTCTGTCATGGTAACATCGGATAACGGAGTATGCACAGATGCAGATGTAGTAGTAGTTACTGTTGATTGTGATCTAAACGTCAACGTAGGTGAAGATTTATCATTTTGTAGCGAAACAGAAACAGTATTAACTGCAACAGTTATTAATAATACGAATTCAGCCTCAATTATAGCGTCATACAATGTTACAGACGCAGATACTTCAAATGGTATTTGTGAAAACGTTCACGGTAATGAGCAAGGAGTTATTTTACAAAAAGGAAATACTGATTTCCCAATTACAGGTAGCTATAATGCTTGGAAAGTTTATAATGAACTTATATTAAACGAATACGATGACAATACGGCTAAAATTTCAGGCACTGTTATTGACGAACAAGGTAAGATAGGTACTGTAGATATGCTTCTTTATGATAAGCAAAATGAAGGTAAAAGCTGGTCTGCCCAATGTTATCTAGACGGACTAGTTGGTCCCCAAGTTTTCTACCAATCTTTTTATGGAACTATCACCGTAGATGGCGTATCATACACAGTAGAACCAAAAGTATCTAAGCATCACTTTGTATTTGCAGAAGGAGCTAGTTTAGAATCTAATCAATTTGGTTTTGGAGCTTGGACCGCAGGTACTTTTGGTAATGGTGGTGAATGGTTTGGTAATTTAGAACCAAGAGAATTCAATAACTGTGAAGATGTAACCTATTTATGGTCTACAGGAGAAACTACTCCAGCTATAACAGTTAGTCCAGAAAGTACAACTACCTATAGCGTTACAGTACAAAACTGTGACAACTGCGAAGTTACTGATAGTTTAACTATAGAATTAAACTCTGGATTGGTGGTTGATGCTGGTACAGATATAGAAATTTGTGAGGAAACTGAAATTGCTTTAACAGCAAGTGCTGCCGTAAACAGAAATACATTCATCACGAATTCATATAAAGTTACTAACGGAGACACAACGGATAAATCTTGTTTCCCAACTAAAGGTACTGGAGTATTATTTACAAGAGGTGAAGGATGTGCCGGATACCATGATATTTGGCAAGCTGGTGACGATTTAATTTTTAATGAGTATTCAAATGGCACCGCTGTTATAAAAGGCTCATTAACTCGTAATGGAAAAACTGCAGCATTGTATATCGGCTTTTCAAACAAAGAAACATCCGGAAGCACATGGAGCGCTAGTTGTTACTTAGATAATGTTGGTGATAACCGTAATTTTTATCAAGAATTTTCAGGTACTTTGTCTTATGATGGTATTGTTGAAACAATTGAAAAAAAGACCGTTAGTGAAAGACATTTTATTACAGCTGATGGTGCAGGTTTTGAAGCAGGACAATTAGGTCTTGGTGGATGGTTAGGCGGATCTGTAGGAGAATGTACAGAATGGTTTGCTAACCTTACTCCAATTGAAATTGAGGACTGTGAGGTTAGTTATTTATGGTCTAATGGAGAAACTACACAAACAATTTTAGTTAGTCCAGAAGCTACAACTACATATACAGTTACCGCAACTAGTTGTGATTCCTGCGTAGCTACCGGTGAAGTTACTGTAACCGTTACTCCAGGAATAACTATTGATGCTGGTGATGATGTAGAAGTATGTCAAGAGGAATCAGTGGTTTTATCCGCTTCAATAGAAAATGAGAGCACCTGTGTAGGTGGTTGTGAATATCCTATTATAGAGAGTGAAAGATGTGCTGGTGGAAACATAGGCGAAATATGGATGATGAATGATGGTACTAACATGTTTAATACCACTTTACATTCTTCGTTTAAAGTTTTCGATGACGGAACTGCTACTTATGTTAGTAAGGTTTCCAACGGAACTGACATACTAGATGTGAATATATTATTTACAGGAAGAACAACTATAGCACCAGTAGGAAGTCCAAAATTAGGTTGTGACACAGATGATACATCGGAATATGTGTACTACACGCACACTTCTGGTACAGTTATTTCTCAAAATCATGGAACGTTCCAAGTTTCAAGAATGGGAGAAGCGTTTCAATTAGGTATTGGTGGAGATGTTGCTAGAACAGGTTTTGGAGCATCTGGTTGGTTCTATCTTAACGGAGGTGATGGTCACTATGATCACGGTGATGTAAACGTAAAACTAGGAGAATGTGTAACTATTTTACCTACAGATAATGTTTATTATGTTTGGACAACCCAAGATGGAAATATCGTTGGAGAAGCCAATCAAGAATCTATAACTGTAAATGAATCAGGTACCTATAAAATTGTAGCTAAGGACTGTAAAAACTGTGAAGCGGAAGACGAGGTAAAAGTTACAATTACCAACCCACAATCAGGAGAAATGACTGCTGATGCAGGTACGGTATGCTTGGAAAATGATGTTGCAACAATTTCTGCTACAAGTAATGGAAGTCAAAATATTCCAACAGATTACACCCAAGCATATGTGCTTACGAGCGGTGATAACTTAATCATTCAAGGATTAAGTACTAATCCAGAATTTGAAGTTTCAGCATCAGGTAAATACACTATTCATTCATTTGTATAT
>CALHVP010000177.1 GCA_938038975.1 uncultured Maribacter sp.
ATACCGCACTATGAGATAGAAGTCGTAGCAGGGAGGGCATATTCTAGAGAATTTGTAACAGATTCTCTTTCTTCATTAATGGTTAACGAATCTGCTGCAAGAAGCTTTGGTTATGCCAACCCTGCAGATATTATTGGCAAACGATTTCAGCAATGGGGTCGGGAAGGAACTATAATAGGAGTTGTTAAAGACTTTAATTATATCTCCCTACATCAGGCGGTGGCGCCTTTAACTTTGCGATACTCTCAATATGGTAAGTATCTCTCCATGAAAGTAAACGCTACTAATATGCCACAAGCTATCTCTAGTATAGAGCAAAAATGGGCAGCTGTTGCACCTCATAGGCCTTTTCTGTATACATTCTTAGATGAATCATTTAATACCCAGTATGAGGCCGATATTAAGTTTAAAAAGCTATTTACACTATTTTCCTTTTTGGCAATTCTAATTGCTTGTTTAGGGTTATTGGGACTAGCAACATACAGCGCCGTTCAGCGCACAAAAGAAATAGGAGTTAGGAAAGTGTTAGGTGCTGAGGTTTCAAGCATTGTAAAACTTTTATCTGTTGATTTTGTAAAATTAGTATTGATTGCAATTCTGGTAGCAACACCATTCTCATGGTATGTAATGGATAAGTGGTTACATGTTTATGCCTATCAAATAGATATTAGTTGGTGGATTTTTGCCTTAGCAGGCAGTATTGCTTTAGCAATAGCGCTAGCCACTGTTAGCTTTAATGCAATAAGAGCTGCAAGAGCTAATCCTGTAGATAGCTTACGCACAGAATAATTCATCAATCAAAAAATAGCACTCATGTTTAAAAACTATTTCAAAATCGCCTGGAGAAGCCTTAAAAAGCAGCCTTTTTTTACGTTTCTCAATACTTTCGGACTTGCCATTGGTATGGCTGGGGGTCTTCTAATTTCATTATACATCTATGATGAACTCAGTTATGACAAAATGTTTGCTGATGCGGATCGTATTTATAGAGTAAATGCAGATATAAAATTTGGTGGGGATGCGCGAAAGTTTGCCGTAACTCCGGCGCCATTAGCCGGCGCCCTAAAAAGTGATTTTTCAGAAGTGGAATTAGTGACACGCTTTAGAACACGGGGAAGTGCACTAGTAAAAAAAGTGGATGTAGAGGCCAATGTAAAAGAAGAGCAGACTACATTGGTTGATCCTACTTTTTTTGAAATGTTTGGTATTAAACTTTTGGCTGGTGACCCAAAGACTGCGCTAAACGATCCAAATACTTTGGTTTTAACCAAAACCGCCGCTGAGAAGCACTTTGGAATAGAGCGTGCAGTGGGCCAAACCTTGCTTTTGAACAATGAGGAAACCTTTACGATTACAGGGGTAATAGATGATTTGCCTAAAAACTCGTTTTTAAGGGACTATTCTTTGTTTGAATCTATGGAAGGGCATGAAGATGCTAAAGTTGTCAATTGGGGAAGTAACAACTATAATACCTTTATGAAACTTATACCTTCAGCCAATGTGGAAGATATGCAGGAACAACTGGAAGGGTTTTTAGGAAAATATGTTGTTCCAGGGGTACAAAGATTTATGCCAGGGATTACAGAAGAGCAATTCAAGGCAGCGGGTAATTACTTGGTATATAGTACAATACCTTTAACAGATATTCATTTAAATTCCAATTTAGTAGCGGAAATGAGTAGTAATAACGATATGCAAAGTATTTATATATTATCGTTTATTGCCATTTTTCTTATTGTTTTGGCAAGTGTTAATTTTATGAATCTTTCAACGGCGCACTCATTACAAAGGGCTAAAGAAGTGGGCGTACGTAAAACCTTGGGTTCCAACAAAATCGATTTGGTACGTCAGTTTTTGATAGAATCAGGTTTAATCGCTTTCCTTTCTTTAGCATTGGCATTAGTTATGGCCATTATAGCCCTACCCTTTTTTAATACCTTGGCGGCAAAGGAAATCTCTATTCCCTTTTTAAATCCATTTTTCTGGCTGATATTATTGGGCTCCGTTCTATTGTTAGGATTATTATCGGGAAGTTACCCTGCATTTTTTATGTCGCGTTTTATGCCGATAAAAGTGTTGAAAGGAGGAGGCCAAAGCAGTGTTGGCGGCAGAAATATTAGGAATTCACTAGTGGTGTTTCAGTTTGCTATCTCTGTCTTTTTAATAATAAGTACCCTAGTGGTATACCAGCAATTAAGTTATATACAAGGAAAGGATCTTGGTTTCTCAAAGGATCAGGTTTTAATTATAAATGATGTGTATTCAGCGGGCAGTAAAGTTGATTCTTTCAAGGAACAAGTGAAACAATTAAGCTTTGTTAAAAATGCTTCATTAAGTAGTTTTTTCCCTACCCCTTCTAGTAGGAGTGATTCTACCTTTAGTCCTGAAGAAGGCCTTACGGACCAAGAAAATGCAGTGAGTATGCAGACTTGGGGGGTTGATTATGATTATGTTTCCACCATGGATTTTGAATTTGTGGCGGGGCGTGATTTTGATAAAAATTTCGGAAACGATTCTACTTCCATCATTGTAAACGAAAGGGCTGTTACCCTTATGAAGTCGACTCCAGAGGAAGCACTTGGAATGCGGTATACATCCAATCTGGCCTCAGAAAACCCAGAGTTCTTTACCATTATTGGTGTAGTGAAGGATTTTCATATTGATTCGTTGAAGGAAGAAATAGATGCGGTAAGTCTTTATCTATCTAATAATGCCTATGCCATGGCTGTAAAGTTGGAGGCTGATAATTTTGAGAACGCCATTTCTGCAATTGAAGCTGTTTGGAACACCATAGTACCTGGAGAACCCTTTAACTATTATTTTATGGAAGATTCTTTCAATGACACCTACCAAAGCGAAAGAAGGTTAGGTAATATTTTTATCATTTTTACCATACTTTCTCTTTTGATTGCTTGTTTAGGGCTATTTGGATTAGCTGCATTTAACGCGGAAAAGCGGGTGAAAGAAATTGGAGTACGCAAGGTATTGGGCGCCAGCGTAAGCCAGATTTCCGCGAAATTGACGATGGATTTTTTAAAACTGGTAGGTATTGCAATTTTAATTTCTTTACCACTGGGTTGGTATATTATGAACAAATGGTTAGAGGATTTTTCTTATCGAATAGACATACCATGGTGGGTTTTTCTATTTGCGGCATTCTTGGCCATTCTAATTTCAGTGCTTACAGTAAGTTATCAAAGTATTAAAGCAGCGATTGCAAACCCTGTAAAAAGCTTATATACAGAGTGAAATATTTAATTATAAAGTGAGTCTTTAATATTGGAACAGTCTCAATCATCAGTCAAAATTATTAATCATGTTTAAAAATTATTTAAAAATTGCGTGGCGAAGTCTTTGGAAGAATAAAGGGTATAGCATGCTTAATATTTTTGGGCTTGCTATAGGTATTACTTGTGCTTGTTTGATACTTCTTTGGGTAGAGGATGAAATGAATTTTAATAGCGTTTTCTCTAAACAGGATACTGTTTATTATTTACCTACAAATCAAGAGTATGAAGGGGAATGGCGTACTTTTTATCAAGCCACTCCTGGTCCTTTGGCTCAGGCTTTAAAAGAGGAAATTCCCGAAATTATTAGGGCAGCAAGGACACATGGTAGCTCATTATTATTTACAGAGGGAGAAAATGCTTTGAGCAGGTATGGGAGGTATGCAGATGCGGATTTAGTAGAAATTCTTGATTTGGAGTTTGTTGAAGGTCCTTTAAAAAATCCTTTAGCAAGTCCGGATGGTATAATCATAAACCAGAAAATTGCAGAAGACTTATTTGGTAAAAACGTAAAAGCACCTAATAAAGTAGTACAAGTAAATGCAACGGATAGTTATACCATTACAGGAGTTATAAAAACCTTACCTGAAAATGTAAGCTTTGGATTTGAATGGTTGGTTTCAATGGAACGTTTTCTAGGAGGCGATAATATGGATTGGGCACAAGAGTACGGTAATAATTTCGCTGACACTTTTGTAGAACTTTCGCCAGAAGCAAATTTTCAAAAAACAGATGCGAAAGTAAGGGCCATTATCCCAATGAAAACTGGTGAAGAAGGCGGTTACGCATTTCTGCATACAATTAAGGATTGGCATTTAAGGTCTAATTTTAGAGATGGCAAAAAAGAAGGTGGGCAAATTGTATTTGTAAAATTAATGGGCTTGGTAGCATTCATTATTCTACTAATTGCATGTATTAATTTCATGAATCTTTCTACTGCTAGAAGCGAAAAAAGAGCAAATGAAGTTGGTGTTCGTAAGGTTCTAGGTTCAGGTAAAAAGAGTCTTGTTTCACAATTCATGGCAGAGGCAATTATTACAGCTTTATTAGCTGGGATACTTAGTATCGTACTTGTACTATTATTACTGCCCCAGTACAATATGCTTATTGGTAAGCAACTAAGTTTAGTATTGTTCAATTCTTATCACGGTATTGGGCTCTTGTCCATAACCCTTATTTGTGGTCTTTTAGCGGGTTGGTATCCAGCCTTTTATCTTTCATCTTTTAAGCCAATAGATGTTTTAAAGGGAGCAAGAAGAACAGGAGGAAGTGCCAATTTCATTCGAAAGGGATTGGTAATATCTCAGTTTGCTATTTCTATCACGTTTATTATTAGCACCATAATCATCTATCAACAAATACATCATGTAAAAAATAGAGATTTAGGTTTTTCTAAAGATCATTTGGTTAAGGTTTCGGTTACTGGTGATTTGGTTAAAAATTTTGATGTCATAAAGAATGATTTAGTTGCCACGGGTATGGTAGAACATATAGCATTGTCAAATAGTAATATGTTGTCAGATGGTAATAATGGTTCCGGTTTAAACTGGCAGGGAGGAACCGATACAGAGGATATTCTAATTTCATTTAGATATGTAAGTTCAGATTTCTTTAAAACATTTGGTTTAGATATTGTAGACGGTCGTGGTTTTAGCCAAAACATTCCTTCGGACTCTACGAATACATTAGTTACAGAATCTTTTGCTAAACTAATGGGTTCAGGTAGCGCAGTGGGAAAAAAGATAGACAGATGGGAAGAAGAATATACCGTTATTGGTGTTGTAAAGGACTATGTATATGGTGATATGTATGGAACAAGTGACCCTGTCATGTTTTTTCATAACAACCAATATGCAAGTAACCTATATATAAAAACCAATCCTAAAAGTGATTTATCAGAAACCATGTCTAAAATGGAGCGCGTGTTAAAAATTCACAATCCATCATTTCCGTTTGATTATCAGTTCGTAGATGAAGCGTTTGATGCTAAATTTAGAGGAGAACAGTTAATGGGTAAATTATCACGTTTGTTTGCATTTTTAGCTATTATGATTTCTTGTTTGGGACTCTTTGGTCTTGCCGCTTATACCGCCGAACAACGAAAAAAAGAAATAGGTGTTCGTAAAGTTTTAGGGTCTACGGTTTCTGGTATTGTAAAATTATTGTCTAAAGACTTTATGGGCTTAGTTTTAATTGCGCTCTTAATAGCTGGACCATTGGCTTGGTGGGTAATGAAAAATTGGTTGGAAGGCTATGCATATCGAATAGAAATTAATATTTGGGTATTTGTTATTGCCGGAATTGTTGCCAGTTTTATTGCATTACTAACGGTAAGTTTCCAAGCCATTAAAGCAGCAATTGCAAATCCTGTAAAAAGTTTACGAACAGAGTGAAACATTTAGCTATAAACTGAGTCTTTATTTAGAAATAGACTCAATCATCAATCAAAATCAAAATCAGTAATCATGTTCAAAAATTATTTAAAAATTGCGTGGCGGAACCTTTGGAATAATAAGGGGTATTCAGTCATCAATATTGGAGGATTGGCTTTAGGTATGGCTGTAACGCTAATTATTGGACTTTGGGTTAAAGATGAACTTTCATATAACAGTTATTTTACCAACAAAGAAAAAATTGCGCAGGTATTTCAATCTCAAACCTTTAATGGAAATACAGGCACAGGCCCTGCTATTCCTTTGCCATTAGAGCCAGCTTTAAGAGAAACCTATGGGGACAATTTTGAGTATTTAATTATGTCCTCATGGACTAGTGATCATTATTTAAAACATGAGGAAAAGAGTTTGTCTAGGTCTGGTAACTATATGCAAAGAGGAGCCCCTGAGCTTCTTAATCTTAATATCCTAAAAGGAGAGGCAGACGGGCTAAGAGAAATCAATTCTATAATGCTCTCAGCATCTACAGCTAAAGCGCTTTTTGGAAATCTAGACCCTATAGGAAAAGTAGTTAAGTTAAGTAATGAGCATGACCTTTCTGTGAGTGCTGTTTATTCGGATATTCCATTAAACAATGCGTTTAACGATACAGAGTTTATTATTCCTTGGGAAAAATATGTAGCCACTAGAGAGTGGGTTCGTAACGCACAAGATAGCTGGGGTAATAACTCCTTTCAAATGTTTGTGCAAATAGCTGATAAAACGAGCATAGAGAAGGTAAGTGCAACCATAAAGAATGTAAAAAAGAATTTGGCAGAGGATGCTGCGGAGTTTAATCCGCAATTGTTCTTATTTCCAATGAAAGACTGGCATTTACGCAGCAGTTTTGAAAATGGCAAACAAACAGGAGGTCGTATAAAATATGTATGGTTGTTTGGTATTATAGGTGCGTTTGTTTTGTTGTTAGCTTGCATCAATTTCATGAACTTGAGTACGGCTAGATCAGAAAAACGAGCCAAAGAAGTGGGTATTCGTAAATCTATAGGTTCTCAAAAAGGACAGTTGGTGTATCAGTTTTTGAGCGAATCATTTTTGGTAGTACTACTGGCTTATATTTTGTCACTAGTTATTGTCTTAATATGTCTTAGTAGTTTTAATGACCTTGCGAAAAAAGAGATACTTTTCCCATGGGATAGCGGACTATTCTGGATGATATCTATTTGCTTTATAATCTTTACAGCGCTATTAGCAGGAAGCTACCCAGCACTGTACCTTTCTTCTTTTAAGCCTGTAGATGTGTTAAAAGGAACCTTCAAAGTGGGTAGGTATGCAGGGCTTCCTAGAAAAATACTTGTGGTGATACAGTTTACTGTTTCCGTGGCCTTTATAATAGGTACGGTCATTGTTATGCAGCAAATAAATCATGCAAAAAACAGACCTGTAGGGTATGATAAGGAAGGTTTGATACAGATACCAACCTTTAGTCAGGATTTTTCAGGAAAGACAGATGTAATGCGGAGTGAATTTATAGGTTCTGGAGCCGTAGTGGAAATGTCGACTTCTAGCAGTCCTACAACGCAAATATGGTCCAATAGAAGTGGATTTACATGGGAAGGTAAACCAGAAGGGTTTCAAGAGGATTTGGCTTGGACAGAAGTGTCTTCTGAATATGCAAAATCGCTTGGATTAAAGATTATTGAAGGGCGAGATTTCTCAAGAGACTTTGCCACAGATTCGTTAGGTGTTTTAATCAACGAAACAGCTAAAAAGTACTTAGGAATGGAAAATCCTGTGGGTAAATTGTTAAAGGATGATAGTGATGAAGACCCGGGTCCTTCTTTGAAGATTATTGGAGTAGTAGAAGATATGATTACACAATCTCCTTATGAACCAGTAAAGCAAGGGGTTTATGTGTATGATAGAAATGATAACTCAGCTTATTATAATCTGCGATTAAATCCAAAGCAAAGTGCAAATACAAATTTAGCGATTGTGGAAAGGGTGTTTAAGGAGCATTTTGAAGATATTCCTTTTGAATACCAATTCGTAGATGATCAATACGGAGAAAAATTTGCCTCTGAAGAGCGGATAGGAACATTATCAGGGATATTTACGGGTCTAGCAATTCTTATTAGTTGTTTAGGTCTGTTTGGACTTACTTCTTTTGTTGCGGAACAAAGAACCAAAGAAATTGGAGTTCGTAAAGTACTTGGAGCATCGGTCTTTAATGTCTGGAATATGCTTTCTAAGGATTTTTTAAAATTAGTAGTCATCTCCTGTTTCATAGCAGTGCCCATTGCCTATTATGTGATGAATGGATGGTTGCAAGAATATCCATATAGGGTTATTTTAAAATGGTGGATTTTTGCACTAGCTATGATTGGCGCAATGGTAGTAACCGTAGTAACAGTTAGTTTTCAAGCAATAAAAGCGGCCAAGCAAAATCCAGTTAAAAGTTTAAGAACGGAATAATTCTGATTTCTAAGGTTAAATTGAGTTGTGAGATGTTGTAATGGTATAAATGCACTAAAAAAACCTAACTTTAAAGTAAATTGGTAATAATGGTAAAATGAACATATGCTTTTAAAATATGCACTAAGAAACATAAGAAAGCGTCCTATTTTAAATGGAATTAAGCTATTAGGATTATCACTTGGATTATGTGGTGTATTGTTTATTTCATTGTTACTTAAAAATGAACTTAACTATGATAACGGGCATAAAAATGCCGACCGTATTTTTAGGTTAACCACTACGTATCCTGATTTATTTGAGGGAAATCATTTTGCGCGAATTGCAGATTCCAAAAAAATCCCAGAACTCTCAGAACAAATTCCTGAAATAGAAGCA
>CALHVP010000178.1 GCA_938038975.1 uncultured Maribacter sp.
CTTTATTTGTGTCACTAGGGTTTATTCTTTTGGATAATCTCCCTTTGGTAATAAGTCTCTCTGTCTCAGGTGCTATTTTATCTGGCTTTGCGATATATGCCATTTGTCGAAAATGGATAAGTGACAATCATGCTTTATTTACCACTGCCTTGTTTTTTACTTTACCTATGGTAAATTTTCAAGCTTATAGCGATGTTAAAACAGATTTAGGTTTATTGTTTTTTATGTTGGTTGTAGTCTTGGTACTAATTAATTATCTTGGATACGTCTATCCTTCAACGTTTACAAAGAAAAAGAGAGTTAAAATACAGGTGTCAAGAATGAAGGGCAAAAAAAAGAAAAAAGAGATCGTTAAAGGAATTATTAAATCAGAAAAAAAATCAGAAAAAAAATCAGAAGGATGGCTTGGTGCAAGACTATCTAGGGACTATGAATATATGATTTTATTGGGTATTCTATCAGGAATGGTGCTAGGAATAAAGCTAACAGGACTGATTTTGATTTTTAGTACGATTTCGGGATTAGTTTTCCTGAAGACGGGAAGGATAGGATTTCTAAGTAGTGTTGCACTCTTTCTTTTTATTATTCTTGTAGGGAAGTTAGATGTAGCGACTGGCTTACGAGCTTATCATTTCGGAGCTACTTATTTTATGTGGGCGATGCTTTTGGTTACATTACTAGGTATTGGCTTTTTATGGGTAAGAAAAAGAAATATGTTGTTCGAAGCAATTAAAAATGTATTGTTATATGCTGCTTTTGTAGGTCTAATTTATCTTCCTTGGCCAATTAAGAATTTTGCAGAAACTGGAATATTGTCAATCAGTACACTTACACAGGGTAAGAATCCAGGTGCTACAAAGAATATTTATCAATTCATTCAAAATGCAAGGAATGGTAAATAATTTAACGGATTGCTAGTCTAATTTACTAAGAATGAAAATACACTATTATATATCAGTATTATTTTTTTTAGGTTTTCTAATGATTCCCTTGACGGGTATTACTCAAGAATCAACTGACCAACAGCTAGGAGGAAAGGTAATAGTAGATCCATCAAAAAAAGAAGAAATACACCG
This sequence comes from uncultured Maribacter sp., assembly GCA_938038975.1. Classification (GTDB taxonomy): domain Bacteria; phylum Bacteroidota; class Bacteroidia; order Flavobacteriales; family Flavobacteriaceae; genus Maribacter. The sequence goes on from CALHVP010000178.1 coordinate 1,077, forward strand.
ATACATGGGCTATGAAAGATTACTTCCTAAATACCTTTCTTTGCCTTATGATGTTAATATGAATACAAATATTAGAGGCGCATTTATAGATATTGGCTATTTATTTTTAATGTTTTTTCCAATCATCTTACTAACAGGAATACGAGGTAAATGGTCTCGTATAGGCATTAGTCTATTGTTGTTTATTTTCTTGTTATTTAGTATTCCAACAGGCTATGGTGCATTCAACAATATTTCTGTTTTTGATATTCAAGCACATCTTGATAGTAAATTAGCTAGTACTAATTTTTCTGTTGCGCCTTTGGTATTCTTTAAATTAAAAATAACTCAAATTTTTAGCGCAATTTATATACCAATAGATCGGCTAATAGCTCCTATTACTGGAGAAGGAGATTTTATTACCTTACCAACCATCTTTCTTTTATTCGTTCTTCTTTTTATGCTTATTGAAACTAGATTTAAGTTTTCAGACCAGCCTAAAAAGACACTTGTTTATTTATCCATGTGCTATAGCTTTCTTTGGCTAGTATTAGGAGCGGGAATTGTTTGGTATGGTATATTGTTCACCGCGCTGGGATTTATATTAATGTCTTTGTATTTATTTAAATCTAAACATACCTCACAATGGTTTAGCAATGCTTTTCTTGTATTTAGTTTCCTCTGGATAATTATGGCATTTAGTAGTCGCCTATCGAATTATTCTACTCCTAATAATACGCTACAAGCCAAGAACGCTATTTCACAAGCTGCTTTAATATATGGTACAGGAGCCTATAATAAGCAGCAAATTATGGGTATTTCATTTCCTAAATATAAAGTAGCTATAGATGAAATCAATAAAGAGCCATCTGCGCTAGTATATAGAGTAGGTACTTTTATGAATTATTTTATTAGTGAAAATAATGCTAGAGTATTAGAAGATAATCAATTAGGCTTCTTTAACTCACTTTCTAACACGTTTCAAAATAAACAGCAGTTAACGGCTGCTTTTAAGGCTAATAAGTATAAGTTTTTTGTAATTGATTTAAATACAGCATCTATTGATCTAACTCCTGATAAATCATTAACTAGTAAGTATAAGAAACTCATTGATTTTGTTCAGAATAATCCAAATATTCGTTTGATAGTTACAGATAGTACTATAAAGAACGGAAAAGTAGAAAAACAAGGCAATTTTGCTGTTTTTAAAATAATTTAATCTTATATTTGTACTTTATACCTTCCATTTTCCACTACCGATTTGAGTTGACTAAAATTTAGTAAAGTATCCATTACATTTCTCTCCTTATAATCGAATTAAGTATATAAAATATAATCTATTACCGTTTTGGTACGGTTTTATAGGTCATAATATGTGTGTTAATTAACATACATACTATCAATGATGTACTAATTCTATTCCATGAACAAGAAAGATATCTACATAGTTATTCCAGCTAAAGATGAAGCAACGCGTATAGGCATCGTTTTAAAAAAAATTAAAACGGAGGGTTATACTAATATTGTCGTCATAAATGATGGGAGTACAGATGATACTGCCAAGGTATCCAAGGCTTTAGGGGCAACTGTACTTACGCATATAGTCAACTTAGGACCTGGTGCAGCTACGCAAACAGGAATGGATTATGCAATGAGAATGGGCGCAAAGGTAGTTGTTACATTAGATGGAGATAATCAACACTGCCCTAGTGATATTAAGCGATTGATAGCAGAAATGGAAGAACAGCAAGTTGATGTAGTGATTGGTAGTCGCTTTTTAAAACAAGATAATGACGTTCCAAATGTTAGAATTTTTTTAAATAAAGTAGGCAACTATGTAACTGCCTTTTTTACAGGTCTGTTAGTTACAGATAGTCAATCAGGATTCAAAGCAATGAGTGTAGATTTTTTACGAAAATCAAGAATTAGTTTAAGTGGTTTTGAATTTTGCACAGAAATAATTAACATGATTAAAAAAGAAAAAGTGAGCTATTCTGAGGTACCTATTAAAGTACGCTACACTAAAGAAAGCATGGAGAAAGGACAGAGCTTTGGGAATGGATTTAAAATGGTAGGAACTTTTATTCGACACTTCTTATAGCCTC
>CALHVP010000179.1 GCA_938038975.1 uncultured Maribacter sp.
GACAGCCTTAAAGGAATTAAAAAACCAAGGAAGCGCAAAAAATACACTAAAAAGGTTCAAAAATATATTGAAGGTGAGTTTTCAGATGAACTTAAAAAACTAACAAGAACTGAAGGACAGATTTTAGTAAAACTTATTTACAGGCAAACAGGTACTACAGCTTTTAGTTTGGTTAAAGAGCTTAGAAATGGTTGGCGTGCCTTTTGGTATAATACGACAGCCAAAATGTTTGATATTAGTATAAAAGAAGAATATTATCCAGATAAAGTAGAGGAAGATTATTTAATAGAAGATATTCTTCAAAGAGCATTCGCTTCTGGAAAATTGGAACGTCAAGAAAGTGTGTTGGATTATAATTATGCTGATTTATATAATAAATGGAAAAAGCCTGCAAAGAAGAGTTTAGAAAATTAACTAACCTTCTTTTTCTTTTTACCAAATAAAGAATCCATGATTGTTGAAATACCTTTGAAACCCATTAGAACAGCTGCTATTGCTGTGATAATCCCCACAATTAATACGGGCCAGTACAAAGGATGTCCTTCATTTTTAAACGCCTGCCAAATAATAAGTGGAGCTGTGAACATTAGCATAACGGTGTAGGCCAATCTTTTCACCCCCTTTATCAAAATATCTTTATCTGTATTCATTATATCTATGAGAATTAATAGATGTTGCTATATCAAGAGCATGATTGTAATAGGCTAATCCTGCTAAATAATTAGTAACTGGTTGTATGTCTAATTTGGAGTTGATGTAAAACTGTAGAATTATTCCAATATAATACTGGCTTCGAACGTTTCACAAACAGCAAAATATCCTAAAGCAAAATTACTAGAGTTTTCAACATTATCAAACGAGTTTATATTATCAATATCGGTTATGTTTATTAAATTTCCTCTAACTGTTCCTGAGGGTGTTTGAAAAGGGCCTTGATTTTCACCCGCTTGTTGAATCAGTTGGTTCATATAGTTATAAAAAGACTCATCAACTCCTAAAAGCGCCACTTTTAATTCTTGGCTTCCAATAGCTTCTATAAAGTAAGAAAAATTGAATGTTTGCCCTTGATAAAACTCATCTTCCGTTACCAGGTAATCTTCTTGATTAAAATCAAAAAGATAAAAATTATCTGTTTCTCCATTGTCTGTAAATGAGATTAAAATTTCCGTATCATCTTCAGAAAATAAACTTTCTTCACCTTGACTAATACTGTCTATATTGGAAGAAGGTACGAACCTGGTGATAGCCAAATATTTTTGGTCATTATACTCCACCACTAGTTGTAATTCTCCTTCAGTAAAGAACACAGTACTTTTCTCCCCTTCATATATTCCTGGTGCCACTTCTGTTAAGTTGATTACCCCAACGTCTAAAGGAGATGTAGGAACATAATCTGGATTGATAACCACAGCCTGATTTAACTTTACTGGGACAATGTTAGAGAAGAATGAGTTGGTTGTATTCGCATTCAAGGTTATTTTTGTTGTTGAGTTGTTGCGATCAACTCTTACCAAGGCATCTATAATTAATCTTGGTTCCGTAGTAGGTGTGTCTATTTCAATAACATCTTCACAAGCGCATATGAAATTTGTAAATAGTAATAGAACGAATATTTTAATGAGTCTTTTCATAACTTGATTAATCTTAGTTTAGGGTAATTGTCCTTTTATATTCTTGGACGATGGCAAAATAGCCCAAAGGAAACACATCTGATTGTTGAACATTATCAAAAACCGATTGGTTATCCAAATCGGTTATATCAAAGATATTACCTCTCACAGTCGATGAAGGTGTTTGAAACGGCCCCTGTGAGCCTTCAGTTTGTTCAAGGAGTTGGTTCATGTAGTTATAAAAAGTTAAATCCGAACCTAGAATACTTATGGAGAGCTCTCTGCCTGATTCTAAATCCTTATCATAGAAATAAGAAAATTCAAATTCTTGTCCGTTATAAAAAGCATCTTCCGTCACTAAAAATTCGTTGAAATCAAAATCAAAAACATAAAAATTTTCAGTATCCTTATTGTCTTTGAAAGCAACAACTAGTTCTGTCTCTTCCTTATTAAAAAGAGTTTGTGTTCCTTGTTCCACTTTTGTAAGGGCTGCTGACTTTACATATCTTGTTTGTGCTATATATTTTCTGCCCTTATGGTCCATTATTAAACTAAATAGTACATTTTCATTTTCTAGAACGCTGGTTTTAATTCTTTGATCTACCGAGAAATTTGGGTCGGGTATGTACAGGCCAGATCCAACTTCTACATCGATTAAGCTGGAGGTTCCAGTGGAAGTTACTCCTGAAGCATCTGTAGTTTCATATATAATAATTACATTTTCCAGAGAAGTTACAGGAATGTCTTCAAAAAAGTTAGTTGTCTCGGATACCTTTACAACGACAGGGATAAATTGTTCTGTTGTGTCTACACGTATAAGAGCATCCACAATAAGGCGCGATTTACCTGTTGGAACATCTACAGATATAACGTCCTCACAGCTAGAAGCGTATAAGAGGATAATAAATAATAAATAGATTGTTCTAGGTTGCAATAAATGTATTTTTAATCATTTAATAATTAACGTTTTAACTTGCTCCTGTACTACTGAAAAGTACCCTAAGGCAAAGTCATTTGGTCTTTCTACGTTATCAAAAATATCTCTATTATCAAGACCAGTAATATCAAAAACATTTCCCCTAACTGTAGTGACAGGAGTTTGAAAGAGTCCTTGAGGTGATTCGCTTTGTTCTAATAGTTGATTCATGTAATCTGAAAGAGTTTTGTCAATCCCTAATATACTTACATCTAGTTCGGCACCAGATTCAAATATTTGATCATAAAAATAAGAGAACTTAAATTCTTGATTCTGGTAAAATTCATCGTCTGTTAAAAGAAATTCATTAAAACCAAAATCAAAAAGATAAAAGTTTTTTAAGTTGGGCATGTCCTCGAAGGAGATAATAATTTCGGTTTCGGTATCACGAATCAGCGTATTATTACCTTGAGATATTGTGTTTATAATTGGAGTAGGGACATATTTGGTTTCCGCGTAATATTTTTTCCCTTCATGTTCTATGATTAATCTAAATATTGGGTCAAAATCTAAAATGTTAGTGGGAATTTCGTTTATCGCACAACATGGATCTGGCACATAAATACCAGATCCTGAATTGGTTTCAGCAAAAGTTGCCACACCTGTAGTTGGAAAACCATCTTCATCCTTAAGTTCTACCAAAAGAACCATTCTCTCTAAAGAGGTGACCGGGATTTCTTCAAAAAAATTATTAGTTTTTGTTACTTTAATTTTAAAAGGGATTAGGGAATCAGTAACTCCTACGCGAGTAAAAGCATCCACAATAAGACGCGATTCACCTGTAGGAACGTCAACCGATATAACATCCTCACATGACCAAAGTGTAAACAGGATATAAAATAGTAATCCAAGTTTTCGCATATACCTTAAAATTTAAAGTTATAAGTTACTGCTGGGACAACACCAAAAATTGAAGTTCTTACGGCCTCATTAGCACCTGTGTCTTGGTTTCTTCTAAAATTAATAGAGGCGGCATTTCTTCTGTTGTAAACGTTATAGATGCTAAAAACCCATTCTCCTTGAACTTTTCTTTTTGCATTTTTCTTAGGAGTTAAAGTGGCAGAAAGATCAATTCTATGGTAATCCGGTAGTCGTTCTACATTTCTAAGACCGTAGTATGGTATAGTTAATCCTTGAAACTCGAATTGTCCTACAGGGAAGTTAGTGGGTTGTCCAGTTTGATACACAAAATTACTATTCACGGTCCATTTTTTACTTAGCTCATAGCTTGCGAAAAGCGAAATATCATGGGGTTTATCATAGGGAGTGTTGTACCATTCACCAAAATTTATGCCCGACTCTAGGTTACTTCTTCCGTTGTCTGTTACTGGAGTCCGTCCAGGTGTGCGCTGTTCCGACTTTGACAAGGTGTATGCTAACCAACCTTGAAATTTACCTTCGTTTTTTCTTAATAGAATTTCTAAACCGTAAGCTCTAGCTTCGCCATTTAAGATTACTTGTTCTATAGCGTCATTGGCAATTAGGTTTGCGCCATCTATGTAATCTATCCTATTTTGTACATCTTTATAAAACACCTCTGTTTCTAAAGAATATTTCCCATCATCTATATTTTTAAAATACCCTAAAGCATATTGATCTAAAAGTTGTGGTTTAACAAATGGTCCGCTTGGAGTCCACACATCTAAAGGGGTAGGGGAATTGGTATTAGATAGTAAATGTAGATACTGGGCTAAACGTGTATAACTAGCTTTTACGGAACTCTTTTCGTTTAAGGTGTATGCTAGAGATAGTCTTGGCTCAAAGTTGCTGAAAGTGGCTAAGCTGCCACCTCTACCAGGATTTACAACATCAATTGGTTCTGCCTCTTGGTAAATTAATAAGAAAGGATCAAAGTTGACAGGGTTATTGTTTTCATATACATTTAATTCATCTTGTCCCAAACGTATAAAATTACTAAACCGGAGTCCATACCCTAAACTTAAATCGTTAGTAACTCTATGTTCAACATCTATATAAGCAGCGAATTCATTAGCGTATTTCTGAGTAAGTTGATCTTCAATAATTCCTGAGTCAGCATTACTAGGTTCTATCTTTCCTGGGTTGAATTGGTAATAAATATTATTTAAACCATAATTAACTTGGAATTTATCATTCATATAATGCTTAAGGTCATATTTTACATTGAAATTGCGAATACCAGAATTCCAGTTAAATCCAACAAAATCTAATTCTAATCCGTAATAATAGTCGGAATAAATTAATGAAAGATTAGAGAAGAGTTTATCTGAGAAAAGATGATTCCATCTAAAATTACCAACTGCATTCCCGTAGGTGTTCACAAAACTCTCACTAATACCAAACACATCTCTACCAAAATAACCGGAAAGAAATATATTATTATTCTCATTAATCTTCCAATTAAATTTTGTGTTCAAATCATAGAAATATGCGGTGTTATCCAAATCGAATAGTGGAAGAAAAAGATGTGCATATGAACCACGGCCCCCAATTAGAAATGCTGCTTTGTCTTTTTTGATAGGGCCTTCTACAAGCAACCTGCTGGCTACTGCACCAATACCTCCGTTTACTTTTAGTTCTTTACTATTCCCTTCTTTTTGGAAAATATCCAAAACAGAAGATACTCTACCTCCATAACGGGCAGGAATTCCTCCTTTGTAAAGCTTTATATCTTTTATTGCGTCAGGATTAAAAACAGAAAAGAAACCAAATAAGTGAGAAGAATTAAAAATAATTGCTTCATCCAAAAGAATTAAGTTTTGATCTACTGCACCTCCTCTTACGTTAAAGCCTGAGGCACCTTCACCTGCACTGGTAACTCCTGGCAAAAGGAGAATAGATTTAATGATATCTGCTTCTCCAAGAATTACGGGTATTTTTTTTATAGTTTCCACAGATAGCGTATTCACACTCATTTGAGGTTTTCGAATATCCATTTTCTCTATATTTTTAGTAACCACAACCTCTTCCAACTGCTCTGCTTTCTCTACAAGCTTAAAATCTATTTTTGTGTTTGAATTAAGATTGATGGATTGTTGGATTTCTTCAAAACCTAAATAACTAACAAGCAGCTCATATTCACCTTCAGGAATTGTAATAGAATAAAAGCCATACTCATTCGTAACAACTCCTGTTCCTAAAGTTGGGAAAGCAACTGTTACACCAATTAAAGTTTCATTACTATTCTCTTCTGTAATGGTACCGCTAAGGGTATATTTTTGTTGAGCTATGGTAGGTATTGAAAGAAGTAAAAATAATAAGAGCGATACAAGGGTAACTTGTTTCATGTAAACTTTTTTTAAAAATAACTAGAAATAACGTACGTAGGTAAAACTTAACAGTTTTTCCAAAAAAAAAAGGTCTTCAAAATATGAAGACCTTTTTAGTAAGTAATATGTCCTTTTAAATGGTATCTAAAATACTATTGAAGGTTGCGCTTGGCCTCATAGCTTTTGAAGCTAATTCAGCATCTGGCTTATAATAACCACCTATATTTTGAGCAGTACCTTGTGCCTTTATAAGCTCTTCAAGAATTTGATTTTCATTTTCTTTTATCTTAGAAGAAACTAGATTGAAAGTTGCCTTTAATTCGGAGTCGGTATCTTGATTTGCTAAGGCTTCTGCCCAGTACATGGCTAAATAAAAATGACTTCCTCGAGTATCTAATTCATTAACTTTCCTAGAGGGCGATTTATCGTTCAAAAGAAATTTTTCTGTTGCACTATCAAGAGCATCCCCTAGAACCTTTGCCTTTTCGTTATTATTCTTTTCGCCAAAAAATTCTAACGAAACCCCTAAGGCTAAAAATTCACCTAAAGAATCCCATCTAAGGTGTCCTTCTTCTAAGAATTGTTCTACGTGTTTTGGTGCAGAACCTCCAGCTCCAGTTTCGAATAAACCACCACCATTCATCAATGGAACTATGGATAGCATCTTTGCACTAGTTCCAACTTCTAAAATTGGAAAAAGATCTGTAAGGTAATCTCGTAATACATTACCAGAAACAGAGATAGCATCTTTCCCATCTTTTATCCGTTCCAAAGTAAATTCAGTAGCTTTTATAGGAGACATGATACGAATGTCTAAACCTTCCGTGTTGTGGTCTGCTAAATAAACAGTCACTTTTTTAATTAGTTCAATGTCATGTGCTCTATTGTCATCCAACCAAAAAATAGCTGGGTCATTTGTTGCTCTAGCTCTAGATACGGCTAGTTTAACCCAATCTTGTATAGGAGCATCCTTTACTTGGCACATGCGCCAGATATCACCTGCTTCAACAGTATGTTCTAAAATTGTATCCCCAGTGGTATTGTCCTGTATCTTAACAATACCATTTTCTTTTATTTGAAAAGTCTTATCATGTGATCCATATTCTTCTGCTTTCTGAGCCATTAATCCAACATTCGGAACGGTTCCCATTGTAGTAGGGTCAAACGCTCCATGTTTTTTGCAAAAATCTATGGTAGCAGAATATATTCCTGCATAACTACTATCAGGTATAACTGCCTTTGTATCTTGTGAATTACCATCTGCGTTCCACATTTGGCCAGAATTACGAATCATGGCAGGCATGGATGCATCAATTATCACATCGCTAGGCACATGAAGATTGGTAATGCCTTTATCAGAATTTACCATAGCCAATGAAGGTCTAGTTTCTAATAGTTTAGAAATCGCATTACTAATTTCTTTTTTCTCAGTGTCAGGCAATGTGTCAAGCTTGCTGTATAAGTTTTCAAGTCCATAGTTAGGATTAACACCTAATTTCTCGAAAACGGACTCATATGAATCAAATATGGGTTTTAGAAAAGTCTCAACTACGTGTCCAAAAATAATTGGATCAGAAACCTTCATCATTGTCGCTTTCATGTGAACTGAAAACAATACCCCTTTGTCCTTTGCATCTTTAACCTGCTCTGCTAAAAAAGATAGCAGCGCTTTTTTACTCATTACTGTAGCATCTATAATCTCACCAACCTGTAAAGAAATTTGGTCTTTTAGTGTTATGATATTACCACTGTCTGTTGTCAGTGTAATTTTAACATCTGTTGCACTTGGTATAGTTACTGACTTTTCATTAGCTTTAAAATCGCCATGTGACATTGTAGCTACGTGTGTTTTAGAGTCTGAACTCCAGGCGCCCATTTTATGTGGATTTTTCTTTGCGTAATTTTTTACGGCACGTGGAGCACGTCTATCAGAATTTCCTTCTCTCAAAACTGGGTTTACGGCACTTCCTTTTATCTTATCGTATTGAGCTTTTATTGCTTTATCTGTATCTGAAGTTGGTTCGTCAGGATAGTTGGGTAGGGCATACCCTTTTTCTTGTAGTTCGCTAATTGCTTCCTTTAGTTGTGGAACAGAAGCACTAATATTAGGCAATTTTATAATATTTGCCTCTGGCCTTTTGGCCATAGCACCAAGCTCATCTAAATCGTTATTTATTCTCTGATTAGCGTCTAGGTAATCGGCAAAGGTAGCCGCTATTCTTCCTGCTAATGATATATCTTTTGTCTCTATCTCAATTCCCGAGGTTTTTGTAAATGCTTTTACAATAGGTAAAAAAGATTCTGTAGCTAAAGCTGGCGCTTCGTCTGTTTTAGTATATAAAATTTTGGACATTCCTGATTGGTTTTAATTCAAGCCCACCAAAGATACAATATTATCTAGGCTTGATTATTAGGTTTGAATCCAATATTACAGCATTTAGTAGATAAATAACAAAAGCCATATCACTGTATGAATACATTGATATGGCTTTTTAGAAATAGTTTACAGACATGTTGTTTTAATTCTTTATTAAAACGGCAACCCTTGATTGCATCTGCGTTACTAAATCAACGTTTGATACGTGTTTCATCCTAAGTTAGACAACTATATGAATTACTAGACCTATCTTTTTGCTATCTTAATAATCGGTGTAAATTATTTTCACCATGGAAAGGGAATTTACAGACTATCCAATTTAAATAACAAAAGCGACAGCCTTTGTTTATAAACAGCGTTAAACCAATAATACTTTTTTAGAGAATACTAAAAGATTAAACGAAACAACATTATAAGAACGTAAACTTTATAGTAATACACCATATAAATTTTCATCTTTTACAGTTTATTACATTGTTAAGTTACGCTGTTTTTATGAGTAGGTCTAATAATTAGTCCCTTAGAAATCAACACCTTATGAACAACGGTTATTCACAATTGTTCATAAAAAAAGCACCAATTACAAATTGATGCTTTTTTCTATTTTTAAAATCCTTTAAGATCTTACTTCCTTAATTCTTGCTTTCTTACCAGTTAACTCTCTAAAGTAGTAAATACGAGATCTTCTCACTTTACCTTTTTTGTTAACTTCTATTTTCTGTAATGCTGGAAGATTAACAGGGAATATACGTTCTACTCCAACTGTTCCAGATATTTTACGAATGGTAAACGTCTCTGTTGCTCCAGAACCTCTTCTTTGTATCACAACACCTTTAAAGAACTGTGTACGTTTCTTTTCGCCTTCCTTAATTTCATAGTATACAGTGATTGTATCACCTGCTGAAAATTTAGGAAAATCTTTTTTTTCTACGAATTCGTCTTGAACAAACTTAATTAATGATTCCATTATTTTGATTTAATTGGAATTAAATTTAAAATAACATTCACGATTATCGTCAGAGGTTAATTTAACAGGTTGCAAAAATAATTCTAAAATTAGAATCTACAAGTATTTTTTAAGGATTTTTCAAAATACTTTATTGAATTCGCTTATAATAAATCTGGCCTTAGTCTTTCAGTTCGTTCTAGTGCCTGATTTTCTCTCCATTCTTCAATCTTTCCAAAATTACCACTCAACAGAACATCTGGAACTTTCATTCCTTTGTAATCAGCAGGTCTTGTATAAACCGGAGGGGCTAAAAGCCCATCCTGAAAACTATCAGTTAACGCAGAAGTTTCATCATTTAGCACTCCAGGTAGCAAACGGATAATAGTGTCGCATAGCACCGCAGCACCCAATTCTCCTCCAGAAAGCACATAGTCTCCAATAGATATTTCTTTCGTGATAAAAGCGTCACGTATTCTTTGATCTACGCCTTTGTAATGACCACAAAGGATAACTATGTTCTTTAATAGAGATAGACTATTCGACTGTTGTTGATTGAGTGTTTCTCCATCTGGAGTCATGTATATTACCTCATCATAGTCTCGTTCAGATTTTAGTTTAGATATACATTTATCTATTGGTTCAATCATTAGCACCATTCCGGCACCTCCACCAAATTGATAATCGTCTACTTGATTATAACTTTTATCTGTGTAGTCTCTGATATTGTGAAAATGAACTTCTACTAAACCTTTTTCTATGGCTCTTTTTAATATTGAAGCTTCAAAAGGACTTCTTATAAGTTCTGGAAGTACGGTGATGATATCTATTCGCATATGAGAATATGGATTGTCTTTAATTTGACTTCCAAAAGTAATGAAAACAATCAGAATCTTTTTTCCATCCTAATTTTTCATACAACTTTTGAGCAGGATTATCTATAGCTGTTTCTAGTGCGAGTCCTTTATAGTTATGAGTAATACAATAACTTTTTGCTTGCTCTAGTAAATTAGAAGCAATATTCTTATTTCTAAAAGCTTTTAAAACGTACAAATCGTTGAGTATAAGCGAAGGTTGAAGGCTTACAGATGAAAAGGAAAAGAACAATTGTGTAAAACCAACGGCTTTGCCATCCATAGTTGCTAAAAAGATTACAGATTCTTTATTGTTAATTCTATCTTCCAGAAATGAATATGCACTAGATGCATCCGAATTTTGTTTATAGAAAACGCGGTATTCATCAAATAGAGGAACAAGTTGGTCCAGATTATCTAAATGTACCGTTTGTATGTTTATCATGATATAAAAAAAGCTCCATGAGGAGCTTTTAAGGTTATTTTGTTTTTTTCTGTTTATTTCTTTCGTCCTGTAATTGCCTGCTTATTTTCTGCTCTCTTTCCAGAGCTCTTCGTCTATGATCTTCATATTCTAATTCTAGCTCAGAAAGATTGTTCTTTGCTTCTTGAGTAAGAATATTGCTATTTCTAAATCTATAAATAAAAATTCCGAGCAGCAAGAAAAGACCTGCTATGATAGCCCATAAAATTATATTGTACGTAGCCTTAGAAACCTGTGCTCCTAAGAAAGACATACTATCTTTTTCCTCGCTTACAGCAGTTAAATTAGTTGTAGTTTCTTCTAGTTTTTTATTTAGAGTACTAATTGTAGTTTCATGTTCAGATATCGTTACTTTTAATTCTGAAGTTTTTTTAGAATTAGCAGCTAACGAATCCAAAACATTCGTTCTAAGTTTGTATAAGTTACTTTCTTTTACTACTTCATATCTAACTCCATCTGCTCGGTAATTACCCGATTTTTTAGAAATATAATCAAACTGAGTGCTTATGGGTCCTTCATTTAAAGATAGCTTGTCCTTTTCCTCGGTTTCCTGTCCGTAGTTAAGGTTTATAGTAAGTAGGGCTATCAATAAATAGATTAGTCTGGAGATTTTCATTTGTATTGCCTTTAAAAATTTAGAGAGAACTAAAGTAATTCAATATTATCAATTAAGAAAAAAAATATGAAAGCATATATTTTGATGTACCTACGCAAAAAAAAGTTCTCCAGATGTTTGGTTTACGTTTTTAATAATAAGTATATCTTCTAACTTTTGATATGTATTTTGCCAGTCGCATTACTTGATGGGAATAGCCATACTCGTTGTCATACCAAATATAGATAATTAGATTATTTCCGTCATCTGAAACTATCGTTGCCTTACTATCATAAATAGAAGGAGCAGATGTCCCAACAATATCTGAGGATACCAATTCTTTGCTTAAAGAATACTTTATTTGTTCCACTAAATCTCCTTCAAGAGCATATTTCTTTAGGATGGTATTCACAGCAGCTATTGATGTTTTGTGATTTAAATCTAAATTTAATATTGCTAAAGAACCATTTGGTACGGGAACTCTAATTGCATTAGAGCTTAGTTTTCCTTTTAGTATGGGCAGTGCCTTTGCTACGGCTGCTCCAGCACCTGTTTCTGTAATTACCATGTTTAGAGCTGCTGCACGTCCTCTTCGGTATTTACCGTGCATATTGTCTACTAAGTTTTGATCATTTGTATAGGCATGTATCGTTTCTAAATGACCTTTCTTTATTCCTAAAGAATCTTCTATAACTTTTAAAATTGGTGTTATAGCATTGGTAGTGCAAGAGGCAGCTGAGAAAATGTCTGTTGTGTCAGGATTGTGTTCTCCGTGATTGACACCATGCACAATATTGGGGACATTTTTACCTGGAGCAGTTAATAATACTTTGGATGCACCCTTGGCTTTTAGGTGTCTAGAAAGCTCTTTTTTATCTCTAAAGGCTCCAGTATTATCTATAATTAATGCATCAGATATACCGTATTTGGTATAATCTATTTCTTCTGGTTTATTGGCATTAATGAGATGTACCGTAGTGCCATTTATGATAAGGGCATTATTGTCAATATCAACTCCAACAGTGCCAGAAAATGTTCCATGAACGGAATCTGTTTGTAAAAGGCTTGCTCTTTTCTCTAAAATATCTAAATCTGTAGAACCTCTAACGACAATAGCTCTCAATCGTAATTGATTGCCTTTGCCAGCCTTAGACATAAGTTCTCTAGCTAATAAGCGCCCAATTCTACCAAAACCATATAATACTACATCTTTAGGTTTTATTGTAACTGTATCCTTTGCATCCTTTAGTTTTTCAATTACAAAAGCTTTTACATTATTAAAGTTGTTATCATCCGAATGGTACTCGTAAGTTAACTTGCCTATATCTAATTTAGCGGGAGGTAGTTTAATATCATTTATAGCTCTTAATAACTCTACAGAATCAAATATAGATATTGGTTTTTGTACAAATTCTCCTGCGTATTCGTGCAAATGAATAATGTCACTAACGTTTTTATCTATTACTTGATTTTTAAAAAGTACAATCTCTATAGATTTATCATACCACAAATCGCTAATAATTTTGATGAATTCTGTGGTTGCCTTACGGCGGTCTGCTTGAAAAGCTAATTCTTTTTCGTAAGATACTTTACGTGACATAGTTGGTTGTAGATTGTTATTATTTTTGCAAAATTACATATTTCAAACGTTTTCGTAACTAAAATTTAAATAAAAAAAGAACCTGCGTTAGAGGTGCTTTTTTATAAGTCATTTTTAATTATTGAAAGATAATACGTTCTCTTTCACCTTTTTCATTTAACATAGTAATTTCCGCCTTGCCATAACGGGTGATAGCGCCAAATGCGGTGTGAGCATCTTCTATATCTTTAATCTCTGTATCGTCTACTTGTAATATTACTTTACCATATAGACCATAACCTCTAAAGCTTTCTGGTACACCTGTTATTTTAACTCCTTTTTTTATTTTAAATATCTTCTTGTCAGCGGCTGTTAGATTTTTTACTTCCATTCCCATTGCAGGAACAATAAGTTTTTGCCTCTTCTTAAGTGTAATAGGAATTGTCATCGTATCATTTTCACGTTCTAACAATAAATTAACGGTATCACCAGGTCTCTTAGTTGCTAAATAACCAGTTAAATCTGGGAATTTGGACACTTTTATCTCATCCACTTGTTTTATGATATCACCTATTGCCAATTCAGCATCATAAGCTCCAGATTCCTCTTCAATATATTCTATATAAACTCCTTCAATGTCATTTATGCCTCTTTCTAAAGCGTCTTTAGTGTTTATTGGAGCTGGACGTATGCCAATAAAACCTTTTTGTACGTTCCCGTACTCCATAATATCATCTATTACCTTCTTGGCTATATTACTTGGCACTGCAAAAGAATAACCTACATAAGAGCCTGTTTG
>CALHVP010000180.1 GCA_938038975.1 uncultured Maribacter sp.
CAGGAAAATCTTCTTGTTTTACAAGAGGTATACATGTCCCAAGCCGTGCGCAAGGGAAAAACGGAAAAAAATAATTTAGGGTTAAATTATTTTAGCCCTATTTTTTTGAAATTGAATTTAATAAATACTAATTAATATAAATAATATGTCTGGGTTAATAGGAAAAAAAGTAGGCATGACCAGTATTTTTGATGAGAACGGAAAGAATATTCCTTGTACTGTCATTCAGGCTGGACCATGTGTGATTACCCAAGTCAGAACTGAAGAAGTTGATGGGTATAATGCCCTTCAACTTGGTTTCGATGACAAGGCAGAAAAACGTGCTAATAAGGCCGAAATCGGTCATTTTAAAAAGGCAGGTGCTTCTCCCATGAAAAAAGTCATTGAATTTCAAGGTTTTGATGAGGGATTGAAGTTAGGAGACACCGTAGGTGTTGATTTGTTTCAAGAAGGAGAGTTTGTTGATGTGAATGGTACATCAAAAGGAAAAGGATTTCAAGGTGTTGTTAAGAGACATGGTTTCGCAGGTGTAGGACAGGCGACGCATGGTCAGCATAACAGATTAAGAGCTCCAGGTTCTATTGGTGCAGCTTCTTATCCTGCTAGAGTTTTCAAAGGAATGAAAATGGCTGGAAGAATGGGTGGAGATAGAGTCACTGTTCAGAATCTTAAAGTATTGAAAATAGTTCCAGAAAAGAACCTTATAGTAGTAAAGGGTTGTGTTCCTGGTCATAAAAACGCTTACGTAACTATTCAGAAGTAATGAAGGTAGCAGTTTTAGATATTAAAGGAAAAGACACGGGTAGAAAGGCAGACCTTTCTAACGATGTTTTCGGAATAGAACCAAACAATCACGCTGTATACTTAGATGTAAAGCAGTACTTGGCTCACCAGAGACAAGGAACGCACAAATCTAAAGAACGTGCTGAGATTGCAGGTAGTACACGTAAGATTAAAAAGCAAAAAGGAACTGGTCCTGCTAGAGCTGGTAGTATTAAGTCTCCAATCTTTAGAGGTGGTGGTCGTATTTTTGGCCCTAGACCTAAGGATTATACGCAAAAATTAAATAAGAATCTTAAGCGTTTGGCAAGAAAGTCAGCCTTAAGTTTAAAATCAAAAGAGAAGGCAATTTTAGTTGTTGAAGATTTTGATTTTGACGCTCCAAAAACGAAATATTTTGTTGCTGTTTTAAAGTCATTAGGCTTGGACAACAAAAAATCATTATTTGTGTTGGGCGATTCAAATAAAGGCGTATATTTGTCTTCTCGTAATTTCAAGGGTTCTGAAGTCATAACTAGCTCAGAATTAAGTACTTACAAGATATTAAACGCGAATAGTGTTGTATTGTTGGAAGGAGCTTTAGAGGGAATTGAAACGAACCTAAATAACAAGTAAGATCATGAGTGTGTTGATAAAGCCTATTATAACGGAAAAGATGACAGCTGATAGTGAATTGAATAATCGCTATGGGTTTATTGTAAATCCAAAGGCTAACAAAATTCAGATTAAAGATGCTGTTGAAGCAACTTATGGTGTATCGGTTAAAAAGGTGCGTACAATGAATTACGGTCCGTCTAGGAAATCTAGATTTACAAAAACTGGAGTGCAGCATGGTAAAACTAATGCTATTAAAAAGGCGATAGTTGATGTTGTTGAAGGGGATATAATCGATTTTTACAGTAATCTATAAAGACAAGAAATGTCAGTTAGAAAATTAAAACCAGTTACTCCTGGTCAGCGTTTTAGAGTAGTAAATGGTTTTGACGCCATTACTACTGATAAGCCGGAGAAGAGTTTACTCGCTCCGTTAAAAAAATCAGGAGGTAGAAACAGTCAAGGAAAGATGACCATACGCCAAAAAGGCGGAGGTCATAAGAGAAGGTATCGTGTTATAGATTTTAAAAGAGACAAGCGTGACATCGTTGCAACTGTATCTTCTATAGAATATGATCCAAACAGAACTGCGTTTGTAGCTTTGTTAGCTTACTCAGATGGAGAGAAAAGATATGTAATTGCTCAAAACGGTTTACAGGTAGGACAGAGTTTGTCTTCTGGGGCTAATGCGGCACCTGAGATTGGAAATGCATTGCCTTTAAGTGAAATGCCGTTGGGTACAATTATATCTTGTATTGAGTTGAGACCAGGACAAGGGGCTGTAATGGCTAGGAGTGCAGGTACATTTGCTCAGTTAATGGCGAAAGACGGTAAGTTTGTTACTGTTAAAATGCCTTCAGGTGAGACAAGATTAATACTTTCAGGATGTATGGCAACAGTGGGAGCTGTTTCTAATTCGGATCATCAATTATTGGTATCAGGTAAAGCTGGTAGAAGTAGATGGTTAGGTAGAAGGCCAAGAACTAGACCAGTAGCAATGAACCCTGTCGATCACCCAATGGGTGGTGGTGAAGGTAGAGCTTCAGGTGGTCATCCAAGATCAAGAAATGGTATTCCAGCTAAAGGTTTTAGAACTCGTTCAAAAACTAAGAGTACCAATAAGTATATAATAGAACGTAGAAAGAAATAAAAAGTAGAAAAAAATGGCACGTTCACTAAAAAAAGGACCTTATGTTCATTACAGTTTGGAGAAAAAAATCCAACAAAGTGCTTCTTCAGGTAAGAAGTCTGTAATTAAAACATGGTCAAGAGCTTCAATGATTACTCCTGATTTTGTTGGGATGACAATAGCAGTTCATAATGGAAGACAATTTGTTCCTGTTTTTGTAACAGAGAATATGGTTGGTCACAAACTGGGAGAATTTTCACCTACTAGATCTTTTAGAGGTCATGCCGGTGCAAAAAATAAAGGTAAAAAGTAAGCTATGGGAGTTCGTAAAAAACAAATGGCCGAAAGAATTAAGGCAGAAAAGCAGAAGATTGCTTTTGCGAAGTTGAACAATTGTCCTACTTCACCTAGAAAAATGAGACTAGTTGCTGATTTGATTCGTGGTGAGAAAGTAGAAAAGGCTTTGGCTATACTGCGATTCAATTCTAAGGAGGCTTCTAGAAAGTTGGAAAAATTATTACTTTCAGCGTTAGCAAATTGGCAAGCGAAGAATGAGGATGCTAGTTTGGAGGATGCAGATTTAGTTGTATCTGAAATACGAGTGGATGGTGGTGCAATGCTTAAAAGGTTAAGACCAGCTCCACAGGGTAGAGCACATAGAATCAGAAAAAGGTCCAATCACGTTACTTTAGTGTTGGGTGCTAACAATAATACAGCAAGCTAGAATGGGACAAAAAACAAATCCAATAGGAAATCGTCTTGGTATTATCAGAGGATGGGAATCTAACTGGTATGGTGGTAATGATTATGGAGATAAGCTAGCCGAAGACAGTAAGATTAGAAAGTATATTCATGCTAGACTTTCAAAGGCTAGTGTTTCTAGGGTAATTATTGAGAGAACCTTAAAGTTAATAACTGTAACGGTTACAACGGCTAGACCTGGTATTATTATTGGGAAAGGTGGTCAGGAAGTTGATAAGCTTAAAGAGGAGCTTAAAAAAATTACTGGTAAAGAGGTTCAGATTAATATTTATGAGATAAAACGTCCTGAGGTAGATGCTAATTTGGTTGCAGCTAGTATAGCACGTCAAATTGAAAGTAGAATTTCATTTCGTAGAGCTATTAAGATGGCAATTGCGGCAGCAATGAGGATGAATTCAGAAGGTATTAAGGTTCAGATTTCAGGAAGATTGAATGGTGCTGAAATGGCTCGTTCAGAATCCTACAAGGATGGACGTATTCCATTATCTACTTTCAGAGCAGATATAGATTATGCTTTACATGAGGCACAAACTACATATGGTAAGTTAGGTATTAAGGTTTGGATTATGAAAGGTGAAGTATATGGCAAAAGAGAGCTTTCTCCGTTAGTGGGAATGCAGAAAGGTCAGGCATCAAAAGGTTCAGGCAAGCAAGACGGTGGCAGAAAACCACGTCGTAGAAAGTAATTATAAAGAAGTAAAGAAATGTTACAACCGAAAAGAACGAAGTTTCGTAAAATGCAGAAAGGCCGCATGAAAGGTAATACTGGTAGAGGTCACCAGCTTTCAAATGGTATGTTCGGTATAAAATCTGTAGATGTTGCTGCTTTTTTAACATCCAGACAGATTGAAGCTGCTCGTATTGCTGCGACAAGATTTATGAAGAGAGAAGGGCAGTTATGGATTAAAATATTTCCGGACAAGCCTATTACCAAAAAACCTCTTGAGGTTCGTATGGGTAAGGGTAAAGGAGCTCCAGAATATTTTGTAGCTGTTGTTAAACCAGGTAGGGTGATGTTTGAAGTTGGTGGTGTACCTATGGAGGTAGCAAAAGAAGCGCTTAGACTAGCGGCTCAAAAGCTTCCTGTGAAAACAAAGTTTATTGTTGCAAGAGACTATTCAGTTGAGAATTAATCGTAAGGAATTATGAAAAAACAAGAAATAAAGGAATTGTCTGTTGAAGGACTTACGGAGAAGCTTACTGAGTATAAAAAACAGCATGCGGATTTAAAAATGGCTCACTTTGTAACGCCTTTGGAGAATCCTCTTCAGATTAGGAAAGTTAGAAGAACTGTTGCTAGATTGGCTACGGAATTAACAAATAGGGAAAACCAATAACTGGTTCTGCTTTATGGAAGAAAAGAGAAATTTAAGAAAGGAAAGAGTAGGGGTTGTAACCAGTAACAAAATGGAGAAATCTATTGTAGTTGCAGAGGTAAAGCGTGTAAAGCACCCTATGTACGGTAAATTCGTTTTAAAAACGAAGAAATACGTTGCGCACGACGAGAAAAACGATTGCAAAGAGGGTGATACCGTAAAGATTATGGAAACACGCCCAATGAGCAAGACGAAGTGTTGGAGATTAGTAGAAATCTTAGAAAGAGCTAAATAAGTTATGTTACAGCAAGAATCTAGATTAAAGGTAGCGGATAATACCGGAGCAAAGGAAGTTTTGACTATACGTGTTCTTGGTGGTACCAAAAGAAGATACGCTTCTATTGGGGATAAGATAGTAGTAACTGTAAAGGAAGCTACACCCAATGGAGGAATCAAAAAAGGTGCTGTTTCTACTGCAGTAGTAGTTCGTACTAAGAAGGAAGTAAGAAGACCAGACGGTTCATACATAAGATTTGATGATAACGCATGTGTGTTGTTGAATCCTACAGGCGAAATGAGAGGTACAAGGGTTTTTGGACCTGTAGCTCGTGAGCTTAGAGATAAGCAGTTTATGAAGATTGTATCATTAGCCCCAGAGGTATTATAATATTTCAGTTAGATGAAAAAGTTAAAAATTAAAACAGGAGATACTGTCAGAGTTGTTGCAGGAGACCATAAAGGTTCTGAAGGCAAAGTAATGGTGGTTAGTCTTGAAAAGAACAAAGCAATTGTGGAGGGTGTTAATTTGGTTTCCAAACATGAGAAACCTAGCGCTAAAAATCCACAAGGAGGTATTGTAAAAAAGGAGGCCATGTTGCATGTTTCTAATCTTTCGCTTATTGATTCAAAGTCAGGAGAAACGACTAGAGTTGGTTACGATGTTAGAGACGGCAAAAAAGTAAGGTTTTCCAAAAAATCCAATGAAGTAATTTAGTTATGGCTTACGTTGCAAGATTAAAGAGAGAATATAGAGAGCGCATTGTTTCTGCGTTGACTGAAGAATTTGGTTACAAGAATGTAATGCAGGTTCCTAAATTGGAAAAAATAGTTGTCAGCAGAGGTGTTGGTGCTGCAGTAGCTGATAAGAAGCTTATTGACCACGCGGTTGATGAGATGACTATGATTACTGGTCAGAAGGCTATTGCTACTATGTCCAAAAAGGATGTTGCAGCTTTCAAGTTAAGAAAAGGAATGCCAATTGGTGCTAAAGTAACATTACGTGGTGAGCGAATGTTTGAATTTTTAGACAGACTGGTTACTTCTGCTCTACCAAGGGTTAGAGATTTTCAAGGTATTAGAGCTACTGGTTTTGATGGTCGTGGGAATTACAACTTAGGTATAACCGAACAGATAATTTTTCCTGAGATTAATATTGATAAAATCAATAGAATCAATGGAATGGATATAACGTTTGTTACCTCTGCCGATACGGATAAGGAAGCAAAATCATTATTAACCGAAATGGGATTACCTTTTAAAAAGAATTAGTATGGCTAAAGAATCAATGAAGGCCCGTGAAAGAAAAAGGGCTAATACTGTAGCTAAATATGCTGAAAAACGTAAAGCTTTGAAAGAAGCCGGAGATTATGAAGCGTTACAGAGATTACCTAAAAATGCTTCACCTGTGCGTATGCATAATAGGTGTAAGATAACCGGAAGACCAAAAGGTTACATGAGAACCTTTGGAATTTCTAGGGTGACGTTTAGAGAAATGGCTAATCAAGGATTGATTCCAGGTGTCAGAAAGGCAAGCTGGTAAAAGAAAGTTTTAACTGGTTACAGGTTTAGTGTTTTACTAAAAACCGTTACCGAATTATATATAAATGGTTACAGATACTATAGCAGATTATCTAACGAGAGTTAGGAACGCAAGTAGAGCAGGTCATAGGGTTGTTGAAATCCCGGCTTCCAACTTGAAAAAAGAAATTACAAAGATATTATTCGATCAAGGATATATTCTTAGTTATAAGTTTGAGGACGATAAGGTTCAAGGTAATATCAAGATAGCTTTGAAGTATGATAAGTTAACAAAAGAACCTGTCATTAAAAAAATTCAACGTATAAGTAAGCCTGGTCTTAGAAAGTATACCGGTAGTCAAGATTTACCAAGGGTACTTAATGGTTTGGGTGTTGCAATTGTATCTACATCACACGGTGTGATGACTAGTAAACAAGCAAAAGTTGAAAATGTTGGTGGTGAAGTTTTATGCTACGTTTATTAATATTTTAAAGAGTTAGAAGATGTCTAGAATAGGAAATAATCCGATAGCGATTCCCGAGGGAGTTACTGTAGAAATAAACGATAATATAATTGCTGTCAAAGGTAAGCTTGGTGAGTTAACACAAGAGTTTTCAGGTGTAGCTGTAAAAGTAGAAGATGGACAAGCTTGGGTAACAAGACCTTCAGATTCTAAAGATCACAAAGCAAAGCATGGTTTGTATCGTTCATTGATACTTAACATGGTGGAAGGAGTATCTAAAGGATGGACTAAGCAACTAGAATTGGTGGGTGTAGGTTATCGTGCAAGTAATCAAGGACAAAAGCTTGAGTTGGCATTAGGTTTCTCACACAACATAGTTTTCAATTTAGCTCCAGAGGTTAAAGTGGAAACAATTTCTGAGAAAGGTAAGAACCCAATAGTAAAATTAACTTCTCATGACAAACAGTTAGTTGGTCATATAGCAGCTAAAATACGTTCTTTCCGTGCACCTGAGCCGTACAAAGGAAAAGGTGTTAAGTTTGTTGGTGAAATATTAAGAAGAAAAGCTGGTAAATCAGCTTAATAATAGCATTATGGGATTATCAAAGACACAAAGAAAATATAGAATCCGAAGGAGAATCCGTAAGGTATCCACAGGAACTGCACAGAAACCAAGATTATCGGTATTTAGAAGTAATAATGAGATTTATGCTCAACTTATAGATGACGTTAATGGGACTACATTAGCAGCTGCTTCTTCTAGAGATAAAGATTTGGCTTCTGTAAAAGGTACTAAAAGTGAGGTGGCTACTGCTGTCGGTAAGACAATTGCTGAGAAAGCGATAAAAGCTGGTTTAGATAAGGTAGCTTTCGATAGAGGTGGAAATTTATATCACGGAAGAGTTAAATCTTTGGCCGAAGGGGCAAGGGAGGCAGGACTAAAATTTTAATATAACAGTATGTTTCAAAAATACAAAAACGTAGAAACCGTTAAGCCAGGAGGTTTAGATCTTAAGGATAGGTTAGTAGGTATACAACGTGTAACAAAAGTAACCAAGGGTGGTAGAGCATTCGGTTTTTCAGCTATTGTTGTAGTTGGTGATGAAAGTGGTGTTGTAGGTCATGGCCTAGGAAAATCCAAGGAAGTTGCTACCGCTATCGCTAAGGCTATAGAAGATGGGAAGAAGAATTTAATACGTATTCCTTTAAATAAAGGAACTTTACCACATGAACAAAAAGGTAAGTTTGGTGGGGCACGTGTTTATATTCAACCGGCTTCACATGGTACTGGTGTTATTGCTGGTGGGGCTGTGAGAGCAGTACTTGAAGCAGTTGGTGTGCAAGATGTTTTGTCTAAATCACAGGGGTCTTCTAATCCACACAATGTTGTAAAAGCAACTTTTGATGCTTTGTTACAATTAAGGGATGCGGGTACAATTGCAAAACAAAGAGGTGTTTCGTTGGAAAAAGTTTTTAAAGGCTAATAGTAGCAATTATGGCAAAGATTAAAGTTAAGCAGGTTAAGAGCAGTATTAAGAAGCCTCAGAATCAAAAGAGGACGTTAATAGCTCTAGGATTGAAAAGGATAGGTCAAGTTGTTGAACACGACGATACTCCTAACATCCTTGGAATGGTAAATAAAGTTAAACATTTGGTTTCTACAGAAGAAGCTTAAATATAAGATCTAATGAATTTAAGTAATCTACAACCTGCAGAAGGTTCAGTAAATAGAGACGGAAAACGCTTAGGAAGGGGTCAAGGCTCTGGAAAAGGTGGTACCGCTGCAAGAGGTCATAAGGGTGCGAAGTCAAGATCCGGTTATTCAAAGAAAATCGGTTTTGAAGGTGGTCAAATGCCATTGCAAAGACGTGTTCCTAAGTTTGGTTTTACCAATATTAACCGTAAGGACTATAAAGGTATAAATCTTGACAGATTACAGGAGCTAGTTGATTCTAAAGGTATCAAAGGTGCAGTAACTGTTGAGACTTTAGTTGAAAACGGACTTGTGAAAAAGAAGGATTTGGTTAAAATTCTTGGAGGTGGTGAATTAAAAGCTTCTCTAAAAATTTCAGCACATAAATTTAGTGCTACAGCGAAGGCAGCGATTGAAGCTGCTGGTGGTGAAGCAATAAATTCGTAAGCACATACTAGAACATGAAGAATTTTATTGATACAATAGCAAACATCTGGAAGATAGAGGAATTAAGGAATAGGATACTTATTACCTTAGGACTTTTGCTAGTTTATAGGTTTGGTTGTCAAATTGTTTTACCAGGTATAGATACTGCTCAACTAGGCGGTTTGGCAGATAGTACAGATCAAGGTATTTTTGGTTTGTTAAATGCTTTTACAGGTGGTGCCTTTGCAAATGCTTCTATATTCGCATTAGGGATAATGCCTTATATTTCAGCTTCTATTGTTGTTCAATTAATGGGTATTGCAATTCCATATCTTCAAAAATTACAAAAAGAGGGTGAAAGTGGTCGTAAGACTATCAATCAGATAACAAGATGGTTAACTATAGCAATCTGTATCGTACAAGCTCCGGCTTATTTATATGGTTTAGAGGCTTTTGGTGTAAGGGATAGTGCTTTTCTTTTAGGAAAGGGTCTTGACTTTATGGTGCCGGCTGTAATTATATTGGTTACCGGTTGTGTTTTTGCAATGTGGTTAGGTGAGAAAATTACTGATAAGGGCATCGGAAATGGTATTTCTCTTTTAATTATGATTGGTATTATTGCAACTATGCCGCAATCCTTTGTTCAGGAATTTATTTCAAGAACTACCGATAATAATGGTGGTTTAATGGTTATCCTTATTGAAGTTATATTATGGTTCGCGGTCATTCTCGCATGTATTCTGCTAGTAATGGCTACACGTCAGATTCCTGTGCAGTATGCTAGAAGAACAGCATCTGGTGGATATGAAAAGAATATAATGGGATCAAGACAATATATTCCATTAAAGCTTAATGCTTCAGGTGTAATGCCAATTATTTTTGCACAGGCTATTATGTTTGTTCCGGGTCTAATAGGTAGTACATTTGATGATACTGCTTTTGGTCAGTGGATGCAGGTTGAATTTTCAAATATTTTCGGATGGGCTTATAATATTTTGTTTGCTCTTCTTATAATCATATTTACATATTTTTATACAGCGATTACTGTTCCAACTAATAAGATGGCAGATGATCTTAAACGTAGTGGAGGCTTCATACCAGGTATTAGACCAGGTAAGGAGACAGGAGATTTTCTAGATAAGATAATGTCATTAATTACATTACCAGGTTCAATATTTTTAGCACTTCTTGCTGTACTTCCAGCAGTGGTTGTATCTTTGTTGAATGTTCAAGCTGGATGGGCCTTATTTTATGGTGGCACATCTTTGTTGATTATGGTGGGAGTGGCAATAGATACGGTTCAACAGGTGAATTCATATTTATTGAACAGACATTATGATGGCTTGATGAAATCGGGTAAAAATAGAAAAGTAGCATAATTTATGGCTAAACAAGCAGCGATAGAACAAGATGGGTCTATTATTGAAGCATTGTCGAATGCAATGTTTCGAGTAGAGTTAGAGAATGGTCATGTGGTAACAGCGCATATTTCAGGTAAAATGCGTATGCATTATATAAAGTTATTACCTGGTGATAAGGTTAAATTGGAAATGAGTCCTTATGACCTTACAAAAGCAAGAATTACTTATAGATATTAAGATAAGATGAAAGTAAGAGCATCAGTTAAGAAGAGAAGTGCCGACTGTAAGATTGTTCGCAGAAAAGGCAGGTTGTACGTAATCAACAAAAAGAATCCTAGATTTAAACAAAGACAAGGGTAATTATGGCAAGAATCGCGGGTATTGATATACCAAAACAAAAAAGAGGCGTAATAGCCTTGACTTATATTTTTGGAATTGGAAGAAGTAGGTCTAAAGATATTTTAGAGAAGGCACAGGTTAGTGAGGATACAAAGGTTTCCGACTGGAACGATGATGAAATTGGTCGTATAAGGGAAGCTGTTTCTTCGTTTACTATTGAAGGAGAACTACGTTCTGAGACTCAATTGAATATAAAGCGATTGATGGACATTGGTTGTTACCGAGGTATTCGTCATAGGTCTGGATTGCCATTAAGAGGTCAACGTACAAAGAATAATTCTAGGACTAGAAAAGGAAAGCGTAAAACAGTTGCCAACAAGAAGAAGGCTACTAAATAATAAATAGGTATGGCAAAGGCAAATACTAAAGTTACCAAGAAGCGTAAAGTAATAGTGGATTCTGTTGGAGAAGCTCATATTAGTGCGTCATTTAATAATATCATAATTTCTTTAACTAATAAAAAGGGAGATGTTATTTCTTGGTCATCAGCTGGTAAGCTAGGTTTTAGAGGGTCTAAAAAGAATACTCCTTATGCTGCTCAAGTAGCTGCAGAAGATTGTTCTAAAGTGGCTCACGAAGCTGGACTTAGAAAGGTAAAGGTTTATGTGAAAGGACCAGGAAATGGTAGAGAATCTGCTATCCGTTCTTTACATAATGCTGGGATTGAGGTTACTGAAATTATTGATGTAACTCCAATGCCACATAATGGGTGTAGACCTCCAAAAAGAAGAAGAGTTTAATTCAATTTTAATATAGTTCACAGAAAGTGTAGTTACGATTATCGAAGGATAAGCCTTAATTCATAATCTCACTTTCATAATTTAATAAGATGGCAAGATATACAGGACCAAAATCAAAAATCGCACGTAAATTCGGAGAGGCGATATTCGGAGACGATAAATCTTTTGAGAAAAAGAATTATCCACCAGGACAGCATGGAAATGCTAGACGTAGAGGAAAAAAATCTGAATACTCTGTTCAGTTGATGGAGAAGCAAAAAGCTAAATATACTTACGGTATTTTAGAAAAGCAATTCAGAAATTTGTTCGCAAAGGCAAACAGAAGTAAAGGAGTTACTGGTGAAGTATTACTTCAGTTATGTGAGGCTCGTTTAGATAACGTAGTCTATAGAATGGGTGTTTCACCAACTAGAAGTGGTGCAAGACAATTAGTTTCTCACAGACATATAACAGTGAATGGTGAGTTAGTTAATATCCCTTCATATTCTGTAAAAGCAGGAGATGTTATAGGAGTACGTGAGAAGTCAAAATCTTTACAAAACATCCAAGATTCTTTAGCTGCCAATAGTTCAGTTTACGAATGGATGACATGGAATACAGCAACTATGGAAGGTAACTTTGTTGCCATTCCAGAAAGATTGCAGATTCCTGAAAATATCAAGGAACAATTAATAGTCGAGTTATACTCTAAATAAACAACACTGATCCAATTATGGCATTATTTAATTTTCAGAAGCCCGATAAAGTAATAATGATCGATTCCTCAGATTTCGAAGGGAAGTTTGAATTTCGTCCTTTGGAACCTGGTTATGGATTAACTGTTGGGAATGCATTAAGAAGAGTACTGCTTTCTTCCTTGGAAGGGCATGCTATTACATCCGTACGGATTGATAAGGTAGAACATGAGTTCTCCGTAATTCCTGGAGTAGTCGAAGATGTAACCGAGATTATATTAAATTTGAAGCAGGTTCGCTTTAAAAAACAAATAGAAGATTCTGAAGCAGAGGTGGTTTCAATATCAGTAAGTGGTAAGAGTCAATTAACTGCAGGTGATTTTCAGAAATTTATTTCTGGTTACCAAGTGTTAAACCCTGATTTGGTTATTTGTAATATGGATGCTAAAGTAAGCATCAATATGGAAATAGCTATTGAAAAGGGAAGAGGTTACGTTCCTGCAGAAGATAATAAAAAGTCTGGTACTCCAATAGGAACTATTGCTATAGATTCTATTTTTACACCAATAAAAAATGTTAAGTACAGCATTGAAAATTTTCGTGTTGAACAAAAGACAGATTACGAAAAATTAGTTTTCGAAATTGTATCAGACGGTTCAATTCACCCAAAAGATGCTCTTACAGAAGCTGCAAAAGTGTTAATACATCACTTCATGTTATTTTCTGATGAGCGTATTACTTTAGAGGCTGATGAGATTGCTCAAACTGAAACTTATGATGAGGAGTCCTTACACATGAGACAACTATTGAAAACCAAATTGGTTGATATGGATTTATCTGTTCGTGCGCTTAATTGTTTGAAAGCAGCAGAGGTTGATACATTAGGTGACTTGGTTTCTTTTAATAAAAATGATTTAATGAAGTTTAGAAACTTCGGTAAAAAGTCATTAACAGAGTTGGAAGAGCTTGTCATCAACAAAGGGTTAAGCTTTGGAATGGATTTGTCAAAATATAAATTAGATAAAGATTAAATAATCATATTTTGCTCCTCGTTCTTACGGGTTTGGTAGCAAGATGATAAAATAAAGACATGAGACACGGTAAAAAAATCAATCATTTAGGAAGAAAGAAGGCGCATAGAATGGCTATGTTAGCTAACATGGCTTGTTCTTTAATTGAGCATAAGAGAATTAATACAACGGTTGCTAAGGCTAAGGCTTTAAAGCAGTTTGTGGAACCTTTGATTACAAAGTCAAAGGCAGAGAACAACCAGTCTGTAGAGAAGGGTACGCACAACAGACGTATCGTTTTCAAAAACTTAAGAGATAAGTATGCTGTAACGGAATTGTTTAGCGCAGTATCTGAAAAAGTGGCAGATAGACCAGGTGGTTATACAAGAATAATCAAGTTAGGTACACGTTTAGGTGATAACGCTGATATGGCAATGATAGAGTTAGTAGATTTCAATGAAGTCTATAACGCCGGGAAGCCTAAGAAGAAATCTACAAGAAGAAGTAGAAGAGGTTCTGGTGCACAATCAGAGACTCCACCAGTTGCAGTTGCAGAAACGGAAGTTAAATCAGATGATTCTGAAGAATAGAATGTCAATAATTATTGATAATTTTAAAAGGATAAGCTTTACAGCTTATCCTTTTTTTATGTTTTTTTGTTAACTAGAAATTTAAGACTAAAAAGTTATGAAATATCAATCCAAAAAGAAGGCCATAATACTACTAGCGGATGGAACAATTTTTCATGGAAAGGCCGTTGGAGATAAAGATGGAACTGCATTTGGTGAAGTTTGTTTTAATACAGGCATGACTGGATATCAAGAGATATTCACGGACCCTTCCTATTTTGGGCAGTTGATGGTAACAACAAACGCACATATAGGAAATTACGGTACCAATAGTGATGAAATAGAATCTGAGTCAATTAAGATTTCTGGTCTTATCTGTAGAAATTTTAGCTACGAATATTCAAGACCTATTGCAGATAGTAGTTTGGAGGAGTTTTTAAATACGCATAAATTGTTTGCAATTTGTGAGGTGGACACACGTGCACTTGTTAGTTATATTCGTGACCATGGTGCAATGAATGCGGTTATTTCTACTGACGTAGACAATATTGATAGTCTTAAAAAGCAATTAGCAGAAGTGCCATCTATGGAGGGATTAGAACTTGCTTCTAAAGTGTCTACAGAAACCCCATATTTTTACGGAAAAGAGGAAGCCAAGTATAAAATTGCAGCAATAGATATAGGTATTAAGAAAAACATACTTAGGAATCTTGCAAAGAGAGATGCTTATATAAAGGTATTTCCTTATAATGTTTCTTTTGAGGAGATAGCAGATTGGAATCCTGATGCTTATTTTATTTCTAATGGCCCTGGTGATCCAGAACCATTATCGGAAGCTATTGCAACTACAAAGCAAATTATTAAAACAGATAAACCACTTTTTGGTATTTGTTTAGGCCACCAAGTTATTGCGTTAGCTAATGGAATATCAACGTATAAAATGCATAACGGCCATAGAGGTATTAATCACCCTATTTTAAATTTAGTAAGTGGTAAAGGAGAAATTACTTCTCAAAATCATGGTTTTGCAATAAATAGAGAAGAAACAGAATCAAATAAAGCTGTAGAAATCACCCATGTGCACTTGAATGATAAAACGGTTGCGGGTATAAAAATGAAAAATAAGGATGTGTTTTCTGTGCAGTATCATCCAGAAGCAAGTCCAGGTCCGCATGATGCTGATTATCTTTTTGATGATTTTTTCGAATTAATAGAGAAAAACACAAAAGTATCCTCATAAGTTTAAATTATAGTTAAGTTTTTAGGAAATACGGTACATATTAGAAATTATTAAAACCGCTGTTTTGTACCTTTGTTGGATAGAATAGAATTAATTTTAAATTAAGACACATAGATGAGTATTATATTAAATGTACATGCGAGGCAAATTTTGGATTCGAGAGGAAATCCAACAGTAGAAGTTGATGTAGTAACTGAAAATGGTGTTATGGGTAGAGCTGCGGTTCCATCTGGAGCATCTACAGGAGAGCATGAAGCAGTAGAGCTTCGTGATGGGGGATCTGCATTTATGGGTAAAGGAGTTATGAAGGCGGTTGATAACGTAAATAGTATTATTGCAGAAGAAATACTTGGGATGTCGGTTTTTGATCAGAATCTTTTAGATCAAACAATGATAGATTTAGACGGTACTCCTAATAAATCAAAACTAGGAGCTAATGCTATATTAGGTGTTTCCCTTGCAGCTGCTAAAGCTGCTGCAAATGAATTAGGATTATCATTGTTTAGATACGTTGGAGGTGTGAGCGCTAATACTCTTCCTGTTCCTATGATGAATATTATAAACGGTGGTTCACATTCTGATGCACCTATAGCTTTTCAAGAATTTATGGTAATGCCAGTTAAGGCAAAAAGCTTTTCTCATGCAATGCAAATGGGAACTGAGATTTTTCATAATTTAAAGAAAGTTTTGCATGACAGGGGTTTAAGCACTGCAGTTGGAGATGAAGGTGGATTTGCACCTAATTTGGCCGGTGGTACTGAGGATGCCTTGGATACTATTGCAAAGGCAGTGGACAATGCAGGATACAAATTAGGAGATGATGTAATGATTGCTTTAGATTGTGCAGCTGCTGAGTTTTTTGTAAACGGTAAATACGACTATACTAAGTTTGAAGGCGATAAAGGGGTGATTAGAACCTCTGAAGAGCAAGCACAATATTTGGCAGACTTAGCAGCAAAGTACCCAATTATTTCTATTGAGGATGGTATGGATGAAAATGATTGGGATGGTTGGAAGTCATTGACAGATAAAATAGGTGATACCGTACAATTAGTTGGAGATGATCTTTTTGTAACGAACGTTGACCGATTATCTACAGGTATAGAAAAAGGTATAGCTAATTCTATATTGATAAAAGTAAATCAAATAGGAACATTGACTGAAACTATTGCTGCTGTAAATATGGCTAAGAATGCAGGTTATACATCTGTTATGTCTCATCGTTCTGGAGAAACGGAAGATAATACTATTGCAGATCTTGCAGTAGCATTAAATACGGGGCAAATTAAGACAGGTTCTGCTTCTCGCTCTGATCGTATGGCTAAATATAATCAGTTACTTAGAATTGAAGAGGAATTAGGAAGTATGGCTTATTACCCTCAAGAAAAAGCATTTAAAATAAAATAGTAACGCATACATTCGTTTTTAAAGCCTTTCTTAATCGGAGAGGCTTTTTTTTTGGTATAATCCAAAAAAGATACCTATCTTTTTCAGATATAATACTAACCACCTTATATCTCCCCTATATGAATAATTTTCTTTTTGTTGCTGCTGAAAATGATGCTATCCCTGACTGTAAAGCAGGTGGAATGGGTGATGTTGTCCGAGACGTACCTCGTGAAATCGCAAAACGTGGTGATAAAGTACATGTTGTTGTTCCTTCATATTCTAGACTTCATAAAAATGGGGTTTTTAAGGGCGGATTAGAATTTCAACTTCGAGGCCAAACCTATGAGGCAGAATTGTACGAAGTTGTTCCAAAAAAAGTAATACCTAATATCACACATTATGCTATTCATCACCCTGAAATTATGGAGGGTGGCATAGCTCATATTTATCATGACGATCCAACGGAGCCATTTTATAATGACTTTGTAAAGTTTATGATTTTTAATACTGCAGTTGCACAAGCTATTAAAATAGAGGCATTTGGCCCTTTGGATATTGTTCATATGCATGATTGGCATTCTAGCGCTGTGTTATTCTTAAAAACGTATCATCCGGGCTATAGTGAGCTAAAGAAGATGCGTTACGTATACAGTATTCATAATTTGGCTATCCAAGGAATACGTCCTTTTTATAATAATTATGCTTCAGTTAATCATTGGTTCCCAGAAATACAATTAGATCATAAGGCTTTAATGGATCCACGTTATCAAGATTGTATTAATCTAATGGCAGTAGGAATACGTCTAGCAGATGCTGTGCACACGGTTTCGCCTTCCTATAAAGAGGATGTGCTTTTGCCAAGTAGAAAGCCAGAATTTATAGGAGGAGAAAGTCTTGAGAATGACTTGCAAAAAGCGGATAATGAAGGCCGCCTTTTTGGAATATTAAATGCTTCTAATTATGGTAATATTAGGGAGGCTGAAAAAGGCTTTCTTTATCGGAATACTGTGAAGGCATTATTTAGATGGTTGCAAGATGAATCTAAAAAGTACAAGGCAGATTTTTTAGCACATACTGGAGAGAAAATAATGGAATATGTTGGTAATAGGCCAAAGTTTATTGTTTCTAGTGTTGCGAGATTAACAGAGCAAAAATTTTACTTTTTTAAACGATCTCCAGAAGCGTTAGAGAAGATGCTTAAAAGGTTAGAATCTGTAGGAGGTATCTTTATGTTATTAGGAACTGGTGATCCGGATTATGAAGAGCATTTTAGAGAGATGAGTTATAAATACAAGAATTTTATTTTCACAAATGGTCAATCCGAGGATTTGATTGATTCTATGTATCTAGAAACTGATCTTTATTTTATGCCCAGTCTTTTTGAACCCTGTGGTATTAGTCAAATGTTAGCTATGAGGAATGGTAATCCATGCTTAGTTCATCACACGGGAGGGTTAAAAGATACGGTTCAGCATATGAAAACTGGGTTTGCATTTGATGGTGATACCTATGATGATAAAATTGATAATATGCTCATGCGTTTTGATGAAGCACTAACGATTTGGGAAAATGACCAACCAAAATGGAAGAGAATAAAGGCTAACGCAAAAAAAGCTAGGTTTACTTGGGAGAAATCTCTAGATGAATATTATAAATCACTTTACTTAATTTAATCAATTTTTACACCGTGTTAATTATTGATTAAAGCCATTTGCATAATTGTTAAAACGGGCACTTTTGCCTAACTTTACTGTTAACGTAATCATATTAATTTAGAATAAAGAATGTCAGATAAAGCTACTTTAGAATACAATGGTGAGAAGTTCGAATTTCCTGTAATTAAAGGTTCTGAGGATGAGCTCGCTATAGATATCAAATCTTTAAGGGCCGCAACAAATGGAATTATTACCATAGACCCAGGATTTAAGAATACCGGTTCATGTGAAAGTGAAATTACCTTTTTGGATGGAGAGGAAGGTATTTTAAGATATAGAGGGTACGCTATTGAAGAACTGGCAGAGAAAGCAGATTTTTTAGAAGTTGCGTATTTATTAATTTTTGGAGAGTTGCCGAATAAAGAACAGTTGGCGGCTTTTCATGTAGATATTAAGAATGAGTCTCATGTAGATGAAGAAATGAAAAAGATTTTGGATGCTTTTCCAAAATCAGCACATCCAATGGGTGTTTTGTCTTCATTAACCAGTGCGCTTATTGCTTTTAATCCTGTTTCTGTAAATGTTACCTCTAAGGATGAGATGTATGGTGCTATTGTACGCATATTAGCTAAATTTCCAGTCTTAGTTTCATGGACACTTAGAAAGAAAAAAGGTTTGCCATTGGATTATGGCGATGACTCTCTTGGTTATGTTGAGAATATTCATAAAATGATGTTCAAAAAACCATCACAGGAGTACAAAAGAAATAAGATTGTAATTGACGCTCTAGATAAACTATTGATACTTCATGCTGATCATGAGCAGAATTGTTCTACATCTACAGTTCGTATAGTTGGTTCTTCACATGCTGGGTTATTTGCATCGCTTTCTGCTGGTATTTCGGCATTATGGGGTCCTTTACACGGAGGAGCTAACCAAGCGGTGTTAGAAATGTTGGAAGCCATACAGGAAGATGGTGGAGATACTAAAAAATATATGGCTAAGGCCAAGGACAAAAATGATCCGTTTAGATTGATGGGCTTTGGACACAGAGTTTATAAAAACTTTGATCCAAGAGCAAAAATCATAAAGGTTGCCGCAGAGGAAGTTTTGGCAGATTTAGGGATTGATGACCCTATTTTGGAAATTGCAAAAGGATTGGCAAAGGAAGCTTTAGAAGATCCATACTTCGTGGACCGCAAGTTGTACCCTAATGTAGATTTTTATTCTGGTATTATATACAGAGCACTAGGTATTCCAACAGAAATGTTTACCGTTATGTTTGCTTTAGGAAGACTACCAGGTTGGATTGCACAATGGAGAGAGATGCGCTTAAATGGCGAACCTATAGGTAGACCAAGACAAGTATATACAGGTGAAACATTAAGACCATTTGTCGAACTTGACAAAAGGTAGATTGCTACCTTATAAAAAAAACAAAAAGCTCTTTTGAAATCGAAAGGGCTTTTTTTTGGTTTAGAATGAAGCTAAAACTTATACAATAAATACCATGTTGAAACTAAATGTTAAGGATGAAGTGTCTACGTTAAAGGCTGTTGTTTTGGGTACAGCAAAAAGTTGTGGACCAATTCCACGCCCAGAGGATGCTTATGACCCAAAATCATTAGAGCATATATTAGCAGGCACATATCCAACGGAGTCAGATATGATATTAGAAATGGAAGCCTTTGCCCAAGTTTTTCAAAAATATGAGGTTACCGTTTTTAGGCCAGAGGTGTTGGAAGATTGTAATCAGATATTTTCGAGAGACATTGCTTTTGTAATAGAGGACAAGTTAGTAATTGCAAATATTCTTCCAGATAGAGAACAAGAAGTAGAAGCTATTTTGCATGTGCTAGATAAGATAGAGGACACTAATATATTACATCCGCCAGAGCAAGTTCATGTGGAAGGTGGTGATGTAATGCCTTGGAATGAATACATCTTTGTGGGTACGTATACAGCTCCAGATTATGCAAGTCATATAACTGCAAGGACTAATAAACAAGCTGTGGACTGGATAAGCCAACAATTTCCTGATAAAATTGTAAAATCCTTTGAACTAAGAAAATCTACGAATGCAAGAGAAAACGCATTACATTTAGACTGCTGTTTTCAACCTTTAGGGAAAGGTAAAGCTATTCTTCATAAAAACGGATTTTTGGTAGCTGAGGAATATCAATGGTTGGTAGACTTTTTTGGTAAGGAGCATATTTTTGAAATTACGTCAGATGAAATGTATAACATGTTTAGCAATGTGTTTTCAATTTCTCCAGAGGTAATTGTGTCAGAAAAGAGTTTTACCAGATTAAACAACTGGCTAAGAACGGAAGGCTTTACTGTAGAGGAAATTCCATATGCAGAGATAGCTAAACAAGAAGGACTTTTAAGATGTAGCACGCTTCCCTTAATTAGGGATTAATTAAGATGAATATGCAAGTAACAAACACCATATTAATGATTCGCCCAGTAGATTTTCGTATGAACGAGCAGACTGCGGTAAACAACTATTTCCAAGAAGATTTAGATGTGAAGAATCAAACCATAAATGAACGTGCTCAAAAAGAGTTTGATAATTTTGTTACCGTTTTACGAGGTAAGGGAGTTAATGTAATTGTTGTGGAAGATAAAAAGGAAAATGACACTCCAGATTCTATATTTCCTAATAATTGGGTGTCTTTTCATAACACGGGAACAGTAGCTATTTACCCTATGTTTGCTGAAAACCGCCGAAAGGAAAGAAGAGAAGATATTTTTGATATACTAGAAGAAAAAGGATTTAATATAACAGATGTTATAGATTACACCTCTGCTGAAGATGCAGGTGTTTATTTGGAAGGAACAGGAAGTATTTTAAAAGATAGAGTGCATCAAAAAGCATATTGTGCATTATCTGAAAGGGCAGATGAAGCACTTTTTATTGAATTTTGTGAAGATTTTGACTGCTTTCCTGTGATTTTCACAGCTAATCAATCTGTAGACGGTACACGTATGCCTATTTACCATACAAATGTTATGATGGCAATGGCAGAGACATTTGTGGTAATTTGTCTAGATACTATTGATGATAAGAAAGAGCGTAAAAATGTGATAGCGCACC
Organism: uncultured Maribacter sp.; assembly: GCA_938038975.1. Taxonomy (GTDB): domain Bacteria; phylum Bacteroidota; class Bacteroidia; order Flavobacteriales; family Flavobacteriaceae; genus Maribacter. Next base: position 21,099 of record CALHVP010000180.1, read on the forward strand.
TAAAGAAAGATGGTAAGGAGATTATTACTATTTCTGAAAAACAAATGCATCATTTTGCAGGTAATATGCTTCAAGTAATTGGCGCAAACAATAAACGTTTTATGGTAATGAGTTCTGCTGCCTATAATTCTTTAAACCCAGGTCAAATAAAAGCTATAACAGCACATGGTGATATTATTCACAGCTCATTGGAGACTATAGAAACTTGTGGTGGAGGTAGTGCAAGGTGTATGATGGCTGAGGTTTTTTTACCAAGAAATTAAACCATTTCATTACTATAGTACCTCAATTGGTATTTTCACTGTTCTGCTCTCCTAAGTTTGCTTAACTTGAGTACGTAAGTACATTTAGAAACGAGAATCCATGAAATTGAAGATAAAACTAGGGCTATTTGCACTGCTTCTGGTAGGTGTGCTTTTAGCTGCAACCAAAGGACCTGTTGTTACAGAACGCACACTGTCTATTTCCAAAAAAGAAGGTGTTGAAGATTCACTTAATGCGTTTGATAAGATGATGACCGTATTAACTCATAAACGATGTGTGAATTGCCATCCAAACGATCATATTCCTAAACAGGGTGAGGATAGTCATCCACATTATTTTGGTATGGAAAGGGGAGCCAATAACTTAGGTTTTGAAGCTACCAATTGCACCACCTGTCATCAAACAGAGAATAACCCATATTCAGGCGTACCGGGGGCTCCAGAATGGTCACTTGCGCCTGCATCTATGTATTGGGAAGGACTGAACCGAATTGAAATTGCAAAATCAATGATGGATCCCGAACGAAATGGAGGTCGTACTCCCGAGGAAACCATGCATCACTTAACAGAACATGAACTGGTCTTGTGGGCTTGGGAGCCAGGAGTAAATGCAGAAGGAGTACAGAGAGAATTACCACCTGTACCCAAGGACGAGTATATAGCTGCAGTAAAAAAATGGTTTAAAGAGGGACATGTTATTCCATCTAAATAATACTATAAAATGAAT
>CALHVP010000181.1 GCA_938038975.1 uncultured Maribacter sp.
GCCAATAGCGAACGTTTTAAAGACGATTTCCCAGGAACCTTAAAACAAAACTTAAACCCTACCCTATCAACCCTATTCGTTCAAGAAAAAACAAAACAGTTTAGTACTGGTGAAGAATTTTTATTTACTGTAAAAGAGACAGCGCTTAGAACCATCATTGGCTTAATTTATGTAAAAGAACTACAAGAGCGAAAAGGGCAAGGAGAATTAGCTTACTGCATCGGCTACGAGTATGAAGGTAAAGGGCTCACAACAAATTTTCTAAATCAAATTATTCCCTGGGCTTATAATAATCTCGCACTAGATACACTACAAATCATTGCTTATAAAGACAATAAAGCAAGTATTAGGATAGCTGAGAAATTAGGTTTCTCATGGCAAACTTCATTACTAAAAGAGCATAAAAGATTTGATGGTCATATAGTAGACATGGAACTTTATGAAAAGTACAAGCCAACTTCCAAGCAAATTTAAAAATTAGTCTATGAAAATTAAAGCCAACTATGTTTCTCCTAGTTTATACACAACACATATTCAGTTTTAATAACCTTTCAGAAGATTAAAATGGCTTAATAAATCTAAGCTTGTTCTTGCATACCCTAGGCTATAATTTTAAGATAATTTTAGGGACTTTATTTCCTATCTTGAGGGACACTAAAATCACATTATGAAAACAAACCACATTTTAACAAGTTTACTACTTATCGCTTGTATGGGATTCGCTTCTGCCCAAATGACAAAAGTAGCTTCAGTTGAGGGTATTACAGAATACAAAATGGACAATGGCCTTAAAGTCTTACTATTCCCAGACAATTCTGCACAGACCATTACCGTAAATATCACTTACCTTGTTGGGTCTCGCCATGAAGGATATGGTGAAAAAGGTATGGCTCACCTTTTAGAACATATGGTTTTTAAAGGAACTCCTAATCATCCAGATATTCCTAAAGAACTAAGCACCCGTGGGGCAAGACCTAACGGTACCACTTGGTATGACCGTACAAATTACTTTGAAACTTTCAATGCTACAGAAGACAACTTGGATTGGGCATTGGATTTAGAGGCAGATCGTATGGTGAACTCATATATAGCTAAAAAAGATTTAGAGTCCGAATTTTCAGTCGTTCGAAACGAATTTGAAAGCGGTGAAAATGACCCTACTGGCGTATTAATGGAAAAAGTTATCAATAGTGCTTATCTGTGGCATAACTACGGTAACTCTACTATTGGAAATAGATCAGACATAGAACGAGTTCCAATTGAGAACCTTAAAGCATTCTATAAAAAATTCTATCGTCCAGATAACGCCATTCTAATGGTTACTGGAAAGTTTGAAGAAGAGAAAACACTTGCTTTAATCGAAAAGAAGTTTGGTGTAATAGCAAAACCAACAACACCATTAAGAGATTCACATACAGAGGAACCACCACAAGATGGCGAAAAAACAGTTACTGTAAGTCGTGTTGGTGATTTACAATTGGTAAGTGCATTATATCATACACCTGCTGGGTCAAGTCCTGATTATGCTGCAATGTCTGTTATTGAGGATGTATTGACCAATGAACCATCTGGTAGATTGTATCAAGATTTGGTAGAAGCAAAAAAAGCATCATCATTATGGTCTTTTTCACCTTTCACCAAAGAGCCTGGATTTCTCTATATTAATGTGGATGTACCTTCTGATAAAAATGCTGATGAAGTACAAGAGATTTTAAAAAACACTTTAGATAATCTTAAAGACAACCCTATTACCCAAGAAGAACTGGACAGGGCTAAAGCCAACTTATTAAAACGAATAGATCAAATCAACAGAAACTCTGCTTATTTGGGCACCTACATGAGTGAATTTATTGGCGCTGGTGATTGGAGGCTTTCGTTCTTAACAAGAGACCGTATAGAAGCGATGACTACAGAACAAGTAAATACGGTAATGAAAAAGTATTTAATCCCTACCAACAGAACTTCTGGACGTTTCTACCCTACAAAAGAACCTTCAAGAATTTCTATTCCGCATACAGAAGATATTAACGCTCTTGTAAAAGATTACAAAGGAAAAGAGGCTATGAGTACTGGAGAAGCTTTTGACGTTGCTTATGATGCCATAGAGAGTAGAACAAAAAAGGGAACTCTAGCTAATGGGGTTGAATATGGCTTCATCAAAAAAAGTAACCGTGGAAATACGGTCACTCTAAGTTTTAGTGGCAGAAATGGCGATGTAAAATCATTAATGAACAAGGGGGTTGTTCCTCGTTTTACAGCACAGATGCTTAACAAAGGAACTACGAGCAAATCACGTCAAGAAATAGAAGATGAATTAAGTAGACTTAAATCCTCTGTAAGTTTCCGTGGTGCAAATGGTAATATTTATGCAAATATTTCTTCAACTGAAGAATATTTAATGCCAGCTCTTGAGCTTATGGCAGAAATACTTAAAAATCCTTCTTTTGACCCCGCTGAGTTAGAAAAATTGAAGACCGAGGAATTGGCTTATTTAGAGAGCAACAAAACAGAGCCTCAATTTTTGGCTTCACAACGTTTATCGGAAATTAATAACTCATATCCAAAAGGACACCCTTTATACAGTATGACTATTGCAGAACAAGAGGCTGCCATTAAGAACGTTTCTGTGAATGATCTTAAGGCATTCTACGATGAGTTTTATGGATTAGGAAGATCTATTCTTGTAAGCATTGGAAATTTAGATACTGAAAAGGTTTCTAAATTTATTGAAACTGAGTTTGCTGAATTTAGCAGTACCAAAACGTATGCGAAAATTTCAAATCCGCATAAAACTGTAAAAGCAATTAATGAGAATATTATAACACCGGACAAGAAAAATGCAATGACATTGGGCTTCATGGATGTGAAAATTAGTGAATACCATAAGGATTATGCTGCACTGAATGTTGCAAGCTCTATTCTAGGAGGTGGGTTCTTAAATTCTCGAATTGCAGATCGTTTACGCCAAAAAGATGGTGTTAGTTATGGTGCAGGTGCAGGATTCCAAGCAGATGGAGATAAAGATGACCAGAACTCTCAGTTTTATATTTACGCCATTTACGCCCCAGCTAATTATGATAAGGTACAGTTAGGTTTCAAAGAAGAAATCGCTCGTTTTATCAAGGACGGTATTACCCAAGAAGAGTTAGAAAACGCTGTTAATGGTTGGACACAAGCACAGAACGTTTCTAGAGCTAAAGACAATGAACTCTCTAGTCTCATAAATAATAATATTTTTTATAATCGGGATATGAGCTTCCAAAAAGAATTGGAAACAAAAGTGAATCAACTAACGGTAGCTGATGTGAATGCCGCGATTAAAAAATATGTACGTGCATTCGACAAATGGTCCGTGGTAAACGCAGGTGACTTTAAATAATATAGTATCTTTTTTACACTAGTTAAAGCAGCATCCAACAGGATGCTGCTTTTTTTTGACTCATTTCGTCCATAGTAAACTCTTTTTAAAAGCTTAATTTTGTGATGTACTCATAATCATAAATTTAAATGATGAAAGACACATTTTTCTCCTATATCCAACAACTACAAGATACCATTACATCAAAACTGGAAGAAGTGGATGGCTCCGCCACATTCAAAGAAAATATTTGGGAACGACCAGAAGGCGGCGGTGGAAGAACACGTGTTATTGAAAATGGTAAGGTCTTCGAAAAAGGCGGTGTAAATATCTCTGGTGTTCATGGAGAACTACCTAAGAGCATGCAAGCCTATTTTGGAGTAGAAGATGCTGATTTTTTTGCCTGCGGATTAAGTTTAGTTCTACACCCAAAGAACCCAATGGTACCTACCGTACATGCCAACTGGCGTTATTTTGAAATGTATGATAAAGAAGGGAATGTAGTAGACCAATGGTTTGGAGGTGGACAAGATCTTACACCATATTATCTATTTGATGCCGATGCTATTCATTTTCATCAAACCTGTAAGGAAGCTTGTGATAAACACCATTCTGAATTCTACACAAAATACAAAGAACGATGTGACGAATACTTTTGGAATGCGCATAGAAATGAAGCTAGAGGAATAGGTGGTCTATTTTTTGACTACTGCAAAGCCACAGCTGAAACAAATATGACCGACTGGTATAATTTTGTAACTGAAGTAGGAAATAGTTTTTTACAAAGTTATGTTCCTATTGTAGAAAAAAGAAAAGAGCTACCCTATAGTAAGGCCCAACGGGATTGGCAAGAAATACGACGTGGAAGATATGTAGAGTTTAATTTGGTCCATGATAAAGGCACCTTATTTGGTTTAAAGAC
>CALHVP010000182.1 GCA_938038975.1 uncultured Maribacter sp.
GCTAAATGTTATGGTGGGGATATTTCACGTAAAAGAAAATTACTCGAAAAGCAGAAAAAAGGTAAAAAACGTATGCGTCAAGTGGGTAATGTAGAAGTGCCACAGGAGGCCTTTATGGCGGTGCTTAAACTTAATGATTAATATGTAAAAAGCTGCTTTCAATTTTTGTTTTTAAGCTATGCCACAACATTGTTAAGTATCTTTATTGTGGTTTGGAAAATTAAAAAAAAGGTAAAGCCAATATGTATAATATTGGCTTTACCTTTTTAAAACTTGCTTGATATTTATTTTGTCAATTATGGGCATCCATCTTCTAAGGCCTGAACAAATTCAGCCGCTGTAGCGCCTTCTAATTCATCCCCTGAAACTACTTGTGATTCTCCGTTAACCGTTAAGGTGACCGAGCCATCTCCGTTGTCACAAGCTTCTGTTACTAGCGCTGTTCCTAAAAAATCTATAGAACATGTTGCACACTTATTTTTGTCATCGTCATCCTTGGAACACCCTGTGAATGCTATACAAGCTATTGCCATTAAACTAAATACTAATTTTTTCATTTGATCGGTTTATTTGTTATTATACCTGCAAACTTAACTCGACATGTCCTTACGGCGTAATTATTGTTGTGAATGTAGGAAAATACGTTGCGAAAAAGCGGTGTGGCGATTTTTTTAGCACTTGAGCGTGCTAAGTAGGTATAGAAAATAAAAATCTTACTATATGTATACGCTGTTATTTGTTCTCTGTATCACTAGGAAAAGGCTTTCCAAGATAAGCAAGTTTATACCCTTCCTGAATATCTGTAAAATCGGTACTGAAAGCAGATATTATCTTAATATCCCCACTGGGAGTTTTTAGAAATAGTGGTATAATATCATGGTCTGCCTTTGTAATTTCTATTAAAGCATCATAATGTTCGCCGTCCTTTAAATCAACCTCATGAACTGTAGGGTTCTTTCTAGCCGCTTCGGTAAGTTTTATAAAATCATCCGTATGTGAAAACAATCCTTCTTTGGGATTATTCTCTGGGTCGTTCATCTCATCTGCATCTACTAGTCTAAAAGAGCCGTTCTCTCCAAAATCTTTCTGGAATTTATTTATGGAGTATTTATTTATATCTGAGTTTCCTGTTAGAGCCATTAAGTAACCTACATCACTTAACTCAATAAAATCAGAAAGTGAATCAGCGTAAATGTTTGCAGAAAAAGCCTCAAGACCTAGTTTAGCTGCTTTATTTACATTTGACTCGTTATTATCAATAAGAACAACATGTCTGTTGTTCTTTTGAAGATAACTCGCGATTAGACGTGACACTTTAGATGCTCCAATAATAAGGATGCCTTCAGACTTGTTCAAAAAGACCTTTACTGCTTTAGCAAATAATCTGGCTGTAGTGGCATTAAGAAGCACTGTTCCTAAAACAATCATAAAAACCAAAGGTGTAATATATTCTGCTCCAGGAACACCATTCGCAATCAACTTTGAACCAAACAGAGATGCTATACCTGCGGCAACAATACCTCTAGGACCTACCCAACTTATAAAAAGCTTCTCTTTTAATAACAAATTGGATCCAGCAGAACTTAGAAAGACCCCCAAAGGCCTTATCATAAAAACTATAATAGCGAATAGACCAACAGTTTTCCAAGTTAAGATTAGCTCAAGGTCAGAAATATTAATATTCGCTGATAATAAAATAAATAGTATCGAAATCAATAGTACACTTAGAGATTCCTTGAAATAAAGTAACTCTTTTCTATTGGGAAGGTCCATATTCCCCATAACCATTCCCATAACCACAACAGCTAACAGTCCAGATTCATGAGCAAAGATTTCAGACTCTACAAAAACTAATAAAACTACCGATAATGAAACTACGTTTAAAAGGTAGTGCGGAATAAAATTCTTTTTAATGGCAAAAGCCAAGCCGTGAGCAAAAGTGAATCCGAAAGTGAATCCAAAGAGCAGTATTTTTCCAAACTCTATCAATGCCGTCATTGTATAGCCATCGCCACCACCAACACTTATAAACTCAAATACAAGTACTGCTGCCAATGCGCCTATTGGATCAATTAATATCCCTTCCCATTTTAAAATAGTAGAGACATCTTTTTTAAGGGGAATATTTCTAAGAATAGGAGTTATTACTGTAGGGCCAGTTACAATTATTAAAGCTGAAAATAAGAAAGAGATTTGTAAGCTGAGGTTAAAAATAAAATGAGCGGCTAAACCTGCAGACAAAAAAGTAACCAAGGAGCCTAATGTAATTAACTTAGTAATTACTGGGCCTACCGTCTTTATCTCTGAGCGTTTTAGGGTGAGTCCTCCTTCAAAAAGAATAACGCTAATTGCCAAAGACACAAAATAATATAAACCCTCTCCTGGAAACAGTCCTTTTTCCCCGTTCCAAATAGGTTCTATTAATTTAGCCCCATCTTCTGTGTATAATGTCGCTAAAGGGCCTACTGCTAAACCTATTAAGATTAGGGGCAAAATAGCAGGCAACTTTAAACGCCAAGCAACCCATTGCGCAATAATTCCAAGAATAATAATTCCTGCTAATTCTAGCATTCCTTTTGTTTTGGTTAAAAATAGTAATTAAACAGGAGTTCATTGTATAAAATTCAAAGTAATGATAGCATATAGAAGCCCTTATAAATTCTGTTCTTTAGTTATATATAATAATAGTATCTTGGGCCCAAGACCTTTTTTAAAACAAAACCTATCAAATCATTTAAAACCATCTTATTTGGATTTGCATTTTCTCCTTCTTTAAAGGTGAATATTTTAGAATCTAACCGGATTGCTCATTTTTTTGAAGCTAAGCTTATACTGCTTCATGTAGGAGAAAAAACTAAAGAAAAACAATTTAAGTTAGCTGATGTTCTATCGGAAATAAGCTATCCTGATGTTCCCACAGAAATTGAATGGAAACAAGGAAATCCAGAAAAACTTATTCTAGAAACCTGCTCAATTGCAAAAATAGATTTGTTAATTCTGGGAGCGCTACAACATGAAAACAAATTTCAGTTTTATGTGGGCTCTATAGCTAGAAAATTAACTCGAAATGTTTGTTGCTCCGTCTTATTATTAATCAAGCCTTCTGCTAATAGAGTGCCTTGCAGACATGTTGTAGTTAATGGGTTAAATGACCCTGGAACTCCTTTTGCCATAGAACAGGCCTTTTATGTTTCCAGTGCATTAGGCGCACAACAAATTACAATAGTGGAAGAAATTCTTCCAAAGGAAATACATGTTACGGTTGAGGATGACCGAACATTGAAAAAAGCGAACATCATTAAAGAGCGAATAGCTTTAAGAGAAGATTCTAGAATTAAAAGTATTATCTCTAAAATTCCAGAAAAATTCACCGTCAACCAAAAGGTAAAAACGCAAAGTATATTTGGCAAAAGAGGCTACTCTATTGGACATTATGCGGAGGTGGTTCGTGCCGATTTACTCGTTATGAATGCCCCAAAAAAAACAGGGCTTTGGGACCGTATTTTTCCTCATGATATTGAATACATTTTATCAGATTTACCCACGGATTTATTAATCATTAGACAACAGAATTGATAGCAAAAAAGAAACAAAGTAAGGTGTTTATTAAAACGCTACCAAAAAATTTATTTTCTGGTTTTGTTGTCTCATTAATTGCCTTACCATTAGGTTTAGGCTTGGCTTTAGCAAGCGAGGCTCCGCCAATTTCAGGAATTATTGCTGCTGTAGTTGGTGGCGTAGTTGTCGCTCTGTTGGGCGGTTCAAATGTCACCATTACTGGACCAGGCAACGGCTTGGTTATTGTTCTATTGGGCGCTATAACCACATTGGGTGGCGGGGACCTGTATGCTGGTTATCTCTTTACACTTGGTGCTATCGTATGTTCTGGTGTGTTTATGCTTCTGCTAGGGTTTTTAAAACTAGGAAGACTTGCCGATTTCTTTCCTGCTTCAGCCATAGAAGGTATGTTAGCCGCTATTGGTTTGGGGATTTTAGCAAAACAGTTTCATATTATGATTGGCCACAACAACGAACATGGCAGCATAATATCATTATTGATTCAAATACCGGAGGGAATAATTGGTCTTTATAATAACTTTCATTTAGAAGAAATAATTGCTGCTAGTATTGGTGTTGTCGCATTGCTTATTATGATCTTTTATTCCAAAATAAGGAATAAATACTTTCAGCTCATTCCTGCCCCTATGTGGATACTTATTCTTTCCGTAAGCTTTAGTTATGTTTTTCAATGGATAGAAGTTCCTTACCCAATGCAAGAACAGTTTTTGGTAAACATACCAGATAAAGTGTTATCAAACCTGGCTTTTCCTGATTTCAGTAAATTACGAGACTCGGATTTTATTGTGGCGGTTTTTGCTATTACATTGATTGCCAGTATAGAGTCTTTATTAAGCATTAAGGCGGTGGATAAGTTAGATCCACAAAACAGAAGGTCTAATGTGAATAAAGATTTAAAAGCTTTAGGTATTGCTACAACGATTAGCGGTTTGCTAGGAGGCCTAAATGTTGTTACGGTGATAGCGAGAAGCTCAGTAAACGTAAATAATGGAGCCACAAACAAATCGGCAAATTTCTTCCATGCGATTTTTCTAATTGTGTTTGTTTTATTATTCCAAGATCAGTTACGTCGTATCCCATTAGCTGCTTTAGCTGCTATCTTGGTGTATACAGGCTACAAACTTGCCACTCCTAGAAATTTTAAAAAAATAGCTAAAATTGGAAAAGAACAAGTTGTTATTTTCCTTGTTACGCTGTTGACCACTCTATTTACAAACCTAATTACGGGGATAACTGCAGGAATCTTAATAACCTTTTTAATACATATACTCATTAACAAAAGCATTTCCTTGTTTGTTACCCATCTGGCAAAACCAAACATATTAATGTTCAAAGAAAAAGATTCGAATAACTATTATATAAGTGTAAAGTATTTCTGTAGTTTTTTAAACTTTTACAAACTTAAAAATACCCTAGATGTTATCTCAGAAGACCAAAACGTTGTATTAGATTTTTCTATGTGTGATTTTGTAGACCATACGGTAATGGAAGGTCTTGATAACTACGTAGACACCTTCTCAAATAAAGAGGGAAACATTGAAATTATAGGCTTAGATAAACATGGTGCTGATTCCAAACACCCATTTGCCATTCGAAAACTAATACCACTTGCAAAAATAGGATCAATAGAAAAATATTTTACCAAAAGACAAACGCTGCTTAAAACAACCGCGCAGGAGTTTGAATGGAATTATAATCCAAAAAGGGACAAAAAAACACAATTTTTAAAGGGTTTTATATTCTTTAAAACTAGAAAAATACCCTACATATACAATGTAATTTCTGATCAGCAAAACAGGTATAACGTTTTTGATTTGGAGTTTACAGAAGGGGAGTTTATTGCACGTGAGGTTGTTAAAACAACACTGCTGCATATTGACTTACACCATCAAATACCGTTATTTACACTAGACAAAGAAGGACTTTTAGATTTTGTATACGGTTTGGCTGGATTTAAAGACATAAAAATAGATAATCACCCTGATTTTAATAAACGGTTTTATCTGAGTGGTGAAAATGAGGCTGAACTCATAAATCTGTTTACTGATGAATTAATTCTATTTTTAGAAAGCAACCCTTATTATCATATTGAATCTAACGGAACTTCCTTAATTATTCTAAAAAAAGAGCGATTATTAAGCGTTCAGGAAATAAAAGCAATGATATACTTTGGCAAACAGCTAAGCGCTTTATTTCTAAAAGCACTTTAAACTGTTAAAAAACAGTAAAGTCAGATAGGTATAGGCCAAGCTTTTCTTAATTTGCACCTCTTTATATGTATTTAAATGAAACTATATCCGGTAGAAACTGGTAATTTTAAATTAGATGGAGGGGCTATGTTTGGAGTAGTTCCTAAAACCATTTGGCAGAAAACCAATCCTGCAGATTCTAATAACCGTATTGATATCGCTGCCAGAAGTCTTCTTATAGAAGATGGTAATCGCCTTACTTTGATTGATGCTGGTTTGGGTAATAAACAATCTGAAAAATTTTTTGGATACTATCATTTATGGGGTAATCATAATTTAGATTCCTCATTAGAAAAACATGGTTTTCACAGAAACGATATTACAGATGTCTTTATGACGCATTTGCATTTTGATCATTGCGGAGGCTGTATCCAATGGAACAAAGACAGAACCGGATATGAGCCTGCTTTTAAAAATGCTAAATTTTGGACCAATAAAAATCATTGGCAATGGGCTACAGAGCCTAACGCCAGGGAAAAAGCTTCTTTCTTAAAAGAAAACCTGCTGCCAATGCAGGAAAGCGGACAGTTAAACTTTTTAAACTTAACAGAAACATCCTACATAGAGAAATCTAATTTAGGTTTTGGAATTCATCTTGTAGACGGTCATACAGAAAAGCAAATGTTACCCCAAATTACCTACAAAGGTAAAACCATTGTTTTCGTTGCTGACCTAATACCAACAGTTGGCCATATACCTTTAATATACGTGATTGGATATGACACCCGTCCCTTAATCACCATAAAAGAAAAGAAAGTCTTTTTAGACTACGCAGCAGATAACAATATTTATATGTGTTTTGAACACGATGCTCACAATCAACTATGCACTGTTAAACATACCGAAAAAGGAGTGCGCTTGGATGAAATTTACACTTTTAATGAGCTGTTTAATTAATACCTTTGTTCGTTAAATAGAATTAGGAAATATTTACAAACACTTTAACCATAATACGCAGATATGACCAGTACGTTTTCAAAATCACTTTTTATAGTATCCTTATTAACTCTAGTCGCTTGTGGTAGCACTGGAGGATTGGTGCTTACCCCTGTTGAAAATATAGATACTACTCCTTTAAAAATAGGAGAGCTTAGTACAAAAGAAAAGCAAAATTGGGGTCATTTAGACTTAGTTTCCGATACTATCCCAGGTATGAGTGTAGACAAGGCCTACGAGGAAATCATCAAAAATAAAAAAGGGACAAAAGTTATCGTTGCCGTATTGGATTCTGGAATGGATTTAAGTCATGAAGACTTAGATGGTGTGCTCTGGACCAACAAGGGAGAAAGAGCTGGAAATAACAAAGATGATGATGGGAACGGCTATGTGGATGATATTCATGGATACAATTTTCTAGGAGAATCCTATAACGAGCAATTAGAATATGTTCGTATGCTAAGGCTAAATATTGGAGATCAAGCAACCTTGGCTAAGGCGAAAGCGAAGCTTGATAGCGAGTATCAAAAAGCGTTACAGAACAAACAACAGTATGAAGAAATTTTGCAGGCCGTTAAGAGTGCTGATGCTGCGGTTAAAAAACAGTTAGGGAAGGACAATTATACTAAACAAGAAGTTGCCGCCATACAAACCACCGATGAAGGAATGATGAGAAACAAGGCGGTACTTGCTCAAATGTACGGCTTCAATGAAACCATACCTGAAGTTATTGAAGAGCTTGGTGACGGAATCACATATTTTACCGAACAATTAAACTACAACCTCAACAAAGATTTTAATGGTAGAGTAATAGTAGGTGACGATCCTTACGATTGGAACGATAGAAACTACGGAAACGGAAACCCTAACAATCGTAAAGATGACGAAAGCCATGGAACCCATGTAGCCGGAATTATTGGCGCAGAAAGAAACAATGGTAAAGGTGCTAATGGGGTGGCAAACAATGTTGCTATTATGAGTATCCGCGCAGTACCAAACGGAGATGAGTATGACAAAGACATTGCTTTAGGCATACGTTATGCAGTAGATAATGGAGCAAAAGTCATTAACGGTAGTTTTGGAAAATCATTCTCACCTAAAGCAGAATGGGTATATGACGCTATAAAGTACGCGGCAGAGAAAGGTGTTTTATTTGTACATGCAGCAGGTAACGATGGGGCAGATTTAGATGACCCATCCAATCCTAATTTTCCTAACGACCAGATAAACAATGGAGCTGAATTCGCAGATAACGTAATCACAGTAGGGGCTCTTGACTCTAAATACGGATCAACCTTGTTGGCAAGCTATTCCAACTACGGGAAAATAAATGTAGATATTTTTGCTCCCGGAACAGATATCTATTCCTCGTATCCAAACAACGAATATGAATATTCGCCAGGAACTTCCATGGCATCACCTGCAGTTGCTGGCTTGGCAGCGCTATTGTTTTCTCAACATCCAACTTTAACAGCATCCCAAGTGAAAAAAATCATTTTGGCATCAGGACTGCCTATTAAAACAAAAGTTGTTTTGGGAGGTGATGCAAGCAAAAATGCTTCGCTAGAAACGATATCTGTTTCGGGTAAAATCGCTAATGCTTACAATGCACTTATTATGGCATCCCAAGTGACTTCTGGAAAAATGAAATTATAACAAAACACAAAATTAAGATGACAACTATGCGTTTACTTTTAACTATTCTATTATTTCAGGGGTTTGCCCTTGTTGGTTTAGCTCAAAATCAAAGTTCTTACTGGCAGCAACACGTAGATTATACCATGGAAGTGGACATGGATGTGGATAGCTTCCAATACACTGGTAACCAAAAATTAGTTTACACCAATAATTCTCCTGAGGAATTAAATAGAGTTTATTTTCATTTGTATTTCAACGCTTTTCAGCCAGGAAGTGAAATGGATATGAGGCTTCAAAATATCGCAGATCCAGATAGGCGCATGGTTGACGAAAACAAGAAAAGTAGAATTGCTGCATTAAGCCCTACCGAAATTGGTTATTTACATGCGGAAACCTTAACTCAAGACGGTGTTAATGTAACCTTTAATGAAGAAGGCACCGTGTTAGTGGTAAACTTGGCAAAGCCTATTCCTTCTGGCGGTAAAACCACATTTGAAATGAATTTTAAAGGTCAAGTCCCTGTTCAAATTAGACGGTCTGGACGAAACAATAATGATGGTGTGGCGCTGTCTATGAGTCAATGGTATCCTAAGATGGCCGAATATGATTTTGAAGGTTGGCATGCGGATCCTTATATCGCAAGAGAATTTCATGGAGTATGGGGAGATTTTGACTTAAAACTTACTATAGATAAAAATTACACAGTTGGCGGTACTGGATACCTTCAAAATGCGCAAGAAATTGGCCATGGGTATGAAACCCCAGGTAGTAAAGTAAAAAAACAAAAAGGCAAGACCCTGACTTGGCACTTTAAAGCTCCCATGGTACACGATTTTATGTGGGCGGCTGATCCAGAATATGTGCATGATGTCCTGAAAATGGAAAATGGAACTGACCTCCATTTTCTTTATAAAAATGACCAAAAATTTAAAGAAACTTGGGAGACTGTGCAGCCTATGACAGAAAAAGCAATGAATTTCTTTAATACGAACATTGGTGAATACCCATACAAGCAATATTCTGTTATTCAAGGAGGTGATGGCGGCATGGAGTATGCTATGTCTACGCTAATAACTGGTGGGGATAAACCAGGAAGTGTTGTGGGAACAATGATTCATGAACTAGCACACTCTTGGTTTCAACATGTTTTAGCAACGAATGAAGCAAAGCACGAATGGATGGACGAAGGTTTTACCTCTTTTATTTCAGCCTTATGTAGTAATGAAATACGTGAACAGAATAAAGAATTCCCTTTTGAAAATTCGTACAAGGGATATTATTATCTGGCCAAATCTGGCAAAGAACAACCACAGGCTACTCATGCCGATCGTTATGATTCAAACACGCCTTACGGTATCTCTGCATACAGCAAAGGAGCTATCTTTCTATCACAACTGGGCTATGTAATAGGCCAAGACGCATTAATGAAAACGGTGCGAAAATATTATGAAGATTTTAAATTCAAACACCCTATACCAAACGATATTAAAAGAACGGCCGAAAAAGTATCGGGTATAGAGCTAGATTGGTACTTAACAGATTGGACGCAAACTACAAACACAATCGATTATGGAATTAAAGAAGTTGTGGCGAAAGATACTGAAACGAGTATAACTTTAGAGCGCATTGGGCTTATGCCCATGCCTATGGATGTTTTAGTAATCTACGAAGATGATACAAGAGAAACGTTTTATGCTCCTTTGAGAATGATGCGTGGTGAAAAAGATAATCCTTATCCAAGCATTTCTAGAACTGTACTTAAAGATTGGCCTTGGACTAATTCAACTTATAATTTTACGCTTAATAAACCAATGTCTAGTATAAAGGCTATTGTAATAGATCCTTCCAAACTAATGGCAGATGTGAATCCTGAGAATAACGCTTGGCAAGTAGAAGAATAGTCCTTGAATTTAATAGCGCTTTGTATACTATAACGGTTAAATACTAATTTTTGAAAGTAGATACGGCTTACCCTAAAATTGAAAAACTAAAAAGCAAAAAACGTATTACACAGTTATTCGTTGAGGGCAAAACACTTACTGTTTTTCCCATTAAATTGATTTATCTCAACACGGAAAATCAAGAGGGGTTAATTCAAGCTGGGGTAACAGTCCCTAAAAAGAACTTTAAAAGCGCAGTTAAACGAAATCACATAAAAAGGCTTTTGAGAGAGTCTTATAGATTAAACAAAGCCTCTGTATTTAACAATACAGAGGGTAACTTTGCGTTTCTGTTTTTATACCTTGGTAAAGAAACGCTTCCTTTTGAATTGGTAGAACGTAAGATGAAACAACTTTTGAATAAGTTTAACAGCACTGAAGGTTCTATAGGTTAATTTTATGAAGGGCTTTAATGCTCTTTAAATAGGTAAGAAACAGTTGGCCACGAACTAATGTAGTAAACATCCTTAGATGAAAAATATACTTAAAAAAAGAGTCCTTGTTCCTATAATTGCCCTTGCATTCTTAGTGGTTGGAAGTAGTTTTAAAAGTGATTTTTTTGAAATCGCAAAACAAATAGAAATTTTCACTACGCTATTTAAAGAGCTAAACATGAATTATGTGGATGAAACTAATCCCGCAGAATTGATGGATACAGCTATAAAAAACATGTTGGAGGGTTTGGATCCTTATACCAAATTCTTAAATGAGCAAGATGTTGAGGCTTATAGGATAAACAATGCAGGTGAGTATTCGGGTATTGGAGCTCTTGTAAGAACGTATAAGGACAGGTTGCTCATCGTAGAGCCACACGAAGGTTATCCTGCAGACAAAGCAGGGCTAAAAGCTGGAGATGAAATTATCCAAATAGGAGATATTAAAGTGGCCGACTTTGAAAATAATGCTAGCGAACTTTTAAAAGGAGCTAACGGCACCTCCGTATTTATTACCTATAAAAGACAAGGCAAAATAGAGAGCACAACCATTAGCCGAGAAGGAATAGAAGTTGATGCGGTTCCTTTTCATAGCATGATTGATGAAAAAACAGGCTACATTGTACTTTCAAAATTCAATGCAAAAGCTTCCGAGCAAACAAAATCAGCCTTAATAGATCTAAAAGGTAAAGGCGCTGAAAAAATCATCTTAGACTTACGTGATAATCCTGGAGGCCTTCTTTCAGAAGCCATTAATGTAACTAACTTATTTGTTCCCCAGGGTGAAGTTGTGGTTACAACAAAATCTAAGGTAAAAAAATTCAATAGGGAGTATAAAACCAAAAACAAGGCTGTAGATACAGAAATCCCATTGGTTGTGCTTGTTAATGGCAGCAGTGCATCTGCTAGTGAAATTGTATCCGGTAGTTTACAGGATCTTGATAGAGCGGTTATTATGGGTGCCCGTAGTTTTGGAAAGGGGCTGGTACAAAGACCATTGAAGCTTACCTATGGTACGCAATTAAAAGTGACTATCTCTAGATATTATACAGCTTCTGGTAGATGTATACAATCTCTGGATTATTGGAATCGAGATAAAAATGGTAAAGCAGTTAGAAACACCTCTTTTAATGATTTCACTACAAGAAACGGAAGAAAAGTACAAGACGGTGGTGGCGTCCTTCCAGATATTGAAATTGCTACGGTAAAAACCAACGACTTAACAAAAGCACTTTTGCAAAATAATGTAATTTTTGACTATGCGACTAATTACCATTACAGCAACACTATAGCGAGTATTGATAACTTTAAGTTCTCAAATGCAGATTTCAACAGCTTCAAGAACTACATAAAATCAAGTAACTTTTCGTTTGAAACAAAGGCAGAAGAAGCCCTAAAAAAAGCGCTTACGGGTAGTGAAAACGATTTCTTGGGCTCCGAAGTAAATGATAGCTATAAAGCCTTATTGGCTAATATTGAGAAAGGTAAAATAAATGCCCTTGATAAGTATCAAGACCAAATTCAGAAAAACCTAGAGGACGAAATAGTAAAGCGTTATTTCTACAGAAAAGGGCTTTACACGTATTATTTAAACCACGATGACGCTATTATGGCTGCAACAGAATTACTTTCTAACCAAAGTAAGTATTCTGGTATTTTAAATTAAAGCGCTAATACAAAAAGGATTGACTTTTTTCGGCTATGAAATAGTCCTTATAATTTTTAGCTTTTGGGTCTTTGCTTCCAGCTAAGTTTCTAATTCTTATATTTCTAAAATCAATAGGTTGTCCTTCGCTTTGTAGCGCAATGAAACCCTCTTTGGGTAAGGTGCCTTCTATTTTAAATTTTGGATCAAAACCTTCTACAACTCCACCGCCAACCTGTGGTTTTGTGTATTCTAATACTGTTTCTCCATTTATCATATGAGTAACTAAAGAATCGCTACGTTTCCTTGCCTTGGCCTAGAATGGTTCATTTGTCGCTTCCATCGGTTATAAAAATCATAACTTTTCTTCTTCGATTTTCTTTTGTAAGATGAAAACAGTGTGTTTTATGATGCGCAAGTAACAGTAAGTTGCTAAAAAAAATTAGTGTTTCAAGTAAAGGTTTGAAAAACACCACACTCAGTTGCGTTTTTTAGGGTAGCCATCTATAAAACATTTTGACGGTATTACATTGATATTCCCCTATATGGAAAGCCCAAATAATTTTCTTAGTTTAAGGCTTGGATTCTATTTTAAGGATTGTCGTTAAATTGAAATTGCGTTACAGAAAGATTTTTGATGGGTCCTGTGTAACATATATTCATTGCATTATGAAAAAAATCTATCTTCTTTGTGTACTATTAAACTTCAGCTTTTACAATGTTATCGCTCAGGATACAGACAGTTATGTATGGCTAGACCCGTTAGAGTCCATAGATAAAGTAGAGGGTCAGGGTTGGTCAAATATTGACTACTCGCGTTTGCCTAACGCAGCAGAAACTACTGTTCGCAGCCCTGTTTGGAATCTTTCTAGACATTCAGCTGGACTTTCCATTCGTTTTATAACTAACGCAGAATCTATCAAAGTTAACTACGAGGTTGATGGAAATATAGCTATGAATCATATGTCTGCCACAGGAGTAAGTGGTTTAGATTTATATGGAAAGAGCGCGAATGGAAAATGGTTATGGTATAGGGGTCTTCATACTTTTAAAGATACTATTCAGTTTCGTTATACTACAGGAGAAAGCCTTGGTTCAGGAAGAGAATATCAGCTCTATTTTCCTTTATACAACAATTGTAAAAATTTGAAAATTGGTGTTCCAAAAGGTAGTGTGATTACATTTCTTCCACAACGTAAAGAAAAACCAATTGTCGTATACGGTACATCTATTGCTCAAGGCGCCTGCGCTTCTAGGCCCGGAATGGCTTGGACAAGTATTCTAGGTCGTAAGTTAAATTATCCTATTGTTAATTTAGGTTTTTCAGGAAACGGAAGGCTAGAAAAAGAAGTGCTTACCTATGTTACAGATATAGACGCAGAAATATATGTTTTAGATTGTTTGCCCAACTTGAGTCCAAATGAGGTGTACACAGAAGAAGAAATCAAAAAACGACTACACCTTAGTATAGGACACATAAGGGACAAAAGACCTGCTGCAAAAATTCTTCTTACGCATCATGCTGGATATAGTGATGGGGAGGTAGACGATGACCGAAAATCGGTATATGAAACGTTAAACCGTTGGACAAACGAGGCTTTTATTGAACTTCAACGAGATGGTGCTAACAACATCTTCATACTTTCCAAATCAGAAATTAATCTTTCAAATGATGCTTTTGTAGATGGCACCCACCCAACAGACTTAGGAATGGAGCAATATGCTAAAGCCTATGAAAAGAAGATTTTATCCTTGCGCTCAAAAGAATAATACTGTTGAACCTGTACCATTAACATGATTGATATGAAAAAAACACTGCTTTTAACTATTTTAATTAGTGCACACCTATCTGGTTTCGCACAAAAAAAGGATGAAAAAGAGGCGCTTAAACCCATTCCTAAAGCAAAGTCGTTTATCACAAAACATCAAGGTGTGTTTGGGGGAAATAGCGTTAATTATACTGCTACTGGGAAAGAAACCTTTTTAACCAATAAAGAAGGAGATTCCATAGCCATGTTTTGGTCGGTTGCCTATACTAAAACCCCAATGGGTGATGTAGGTAAAAGACCTGTGACTTTTGTATTTAATGGCGGTCCAGGCTCCGCCTCTATGTGGCTGCATTTAGGTTTTTTTGGACCAAAGTTGGTTAAGGTAGATTCTGATGCAAAAAAAGATGATGGGGCTGCACCCTATAATTTAGTTGCAAACGAACACGGTTTACTAGATGTAACTGACTTGGTTTTTATAGACCCTGTTGGAACAGGTTATAGTAGGTTAATAGGAAAAGGAAAGCCGAAAGATTTTTATGGCCTTAAAGAAGATGTGAATTCTTTCGCGCAATTCATACGCACATGGGTAACGGAAAATGAGCGCTGGTTTTCACCTAAGTACGTGGCTGGTGAAAGCTATGGAACAACACGCGCCGCCTATCTTGGAAAAGCACTAGAGGGTTCTGGTCAGAACATGGCTTTAAACGGGATGATATTAATATCACAAGCGCTAGACTATGCAGGAAGCACTTCTGTTCATCACAATATTCCCTCATATATAACCTATCTACCAAGTATGGCGGCTACTGCTTGGTATCATAAGAAAGCTGGTGAAGGAAAGAGCTTGGAGGATTTTGTTGAAGAATGTAGAATATTTACCTACGAAACCTATACGCCCGCATTGTACAAAGGAAACCTTTTGAGTGACACAGAAAAAGAAGTAATTGCGGCAAAACTAAGCTACTTTACAGGTTTGGAAACGCAATATATATTAAACTCCAACTTACGTATCTTAATGGGGCGTTTTCAAAAAAAACTCTTGGAAAAAGATGGCTTAGCTATTGGTAGACTGGATGGGCGATTTATGGGTAATGAAATAGATAAGGTTGCAGAAAAACCGCATTTAGGAGATGCGGCCAGCTACCAAATTAGCTCGGCTTATACTGCGTCTATAAATCATTATTTTTCTTCAGAATTAGGCATTAAAATGAATCGCCCCTACATTACGTCTG
This sequence comes from uncultured Maribacter sp., assembly GCA_938038975.1. Classification (GTDB taxonomy): domain Bacteria; phylum Bacteroidota; class Bacteroidia; order Flavobacteriales; family Flavobacteriaceae; genus Maribacter. The sequence continues at coordinate 15,423 of CALHVP010000182.1, forward strand.
GCGGTGGCAGTGGCTGGCGGTGGCGCACCGTTCCTGATAGTCAATACTGGGAGCCAATGCCTGTAAATACGGCGCCTCATCTTGGGGAAACAATGAGAAGAAACCCGGCGATGAAAGTAATGGTAGCCAGTGGATACTATGATTTAATTACTCCATTTTTTGATGCAGAATTCACCTTTGCTCGGAACGGTATAGATACAAGTCGTGTAGAAATGATGTATTATGAAGCTGGGCATATGATGTATACACATGAGCCAGATTTGGTAAAACTATCAAAAGACATACGTGCTTTTTTAACTAAAGAATAATGCGGAACTATTTATACCTTCTTATTCCTTTCAGCCTATTTGTTTCATGCAAAGGAGAAAAAGAAAACCAAAGCATATCAATGGAGGCTCTTGTACAGCAATCAACGGGTGTATCTTTACTACTATTGGGCACAGTACAAGATGCTGGGTCTCCACATATTGCATGTAAAAAAGACTGTTGCGCTGGTTTATTTGAAAACCCAAACCCTGATAGAAAGGTTGTTTCTTTGGGTGTTATAGATAATAAGAGTAAAAAAACATTCCTATTTGAAGCCACTCCAGATATTACCTCTCAATTAAAACACTTAAAAAGTTTAGCTCCCTGGGAAACAAAAGAACTTCCAGATGGCATCTTTTTAACACATGCCCATATAGGTCATTACACAGGTTTAATGTATTTAGGAAAGGAGGCAACAAATGCCTCAAAAGTTCCTGTATATGCCATGCCTAAAATGAAACAGTTTTTAAATAATAATGGCCCTTGGAGTCAATTGGTAAGTGGAGATAACATACGCATTCAAACACTCCAAAACCAAGAAGAATTAGTTCTTACAAAACAACTAAGTATTATTCCTTTTACGGTACCGCATAGAGATGAGTATTCTGAAATGGTGGGTTATAAAATTATCGGTCCAAATAAAAGGGCGCTATTCATTCCGGATATTGATAAGTGGGAAAAATGGGGGGCTTCTATAGTTTCTGAAATTGGTAAAGTAGACTACGCTTTTTTAGACGCCACTTTCTATGATGGCGAGGAAATCAATACCAGAGATATTTCTCAAATACCACATCCATTTGTTATTGAAAGTATGAGCCTTTTCAATAGCCTTTCCGAATCAGAAAGACAAAAAATTTATTTTACTCATTTAAACCATACCAATCCATTATTACAGGAAGACAGTCCGCAATCTATACATGTAACAGGTTCTGGTTTTCAAATAGCTCGCAAAGGAATGTTTTTTGAATTATAAAAAAGGCGCTGGTACTATATCTTGGTTAATTTAAGCTGTTAAAACTAAAGGAGTCCTGTATATCAACCAATCCTTTGTCCTCTTTTTGATTACGAACACGCTTGGTTCTCAGGTATCTATTTACATTGTATTCATCGTAATTTTTTGCTTCTTTATCCACGCTGCTTACTCTAACCATATCAGAGGCATGAATAAACTCATTGTTTCCAATCCACATGCCTACATGTACCACTTTCTCTAAAGTGCTATCCGTTGCTTTTCTGCCGAAAAAGAGTAAGTCTCCAGCCTCTAATTTTTCAAAACTTCCGGCATCGTCTATAGCTTTACCTGTATGCACCTGTTGTGAGGCATCTCTTGGTATAATCATACCGTTCATAAAGTAGATGGTTTTAGTAAACCCACTACAATCCATTCCTTTGGTTGATGTTCCTCCCCACAAATAAGGAACACCCATCAACTTTTTAGAAGTGTTTACCAAAGCTTTAGGGCTGCTGTCTAAATTATCTAACCAAGAGTCCAGCTTTTCTGCTTCCTTATGATCTACATACCCTTGTCTTCCGTCTGGAAATTGAACAATATAAAATTCTGCTGCGTATTTAAGAACCGTCAAAATATTACCAGCAACCATATCAGACACAATCTCTTCTTTGTCGGGACCTAAATAAGAATGGCCATATGTTTTTGTGTATATAATTTTATCTGCTTCTTGCCAATTCTTTACATCCATCTCATTACAAATGAATAAAGCCCCAGCATCTACCCAGGATAGGTAGTTGTCTGGTGTTTGCACGTAATACCAGTCCCCGTCTTGCTTTAAAAGCTTAACGGGCGTCCCCAAAGTAGCTTGTGTTGCTAATTCTGCACTGTGTTTAGGCTGGCTTCTTAAGTTGGCTACAGATATGGTGATAAATGCACGGTTCTTCTTGCCAAGCTTTGTTGAGGGTAACACACTAACACTATCTATAAATGGAATATTATTACTAGTTAAAGAGTCTAATAGCGCTTCTAAGCCTTTGGTTTGGTCTGTCTCCCCTCTAAGAATATAGTTTTCGACTTCTTTATCACTTGTGATATTAAATACCGCTACTCTTTTGTCTGGTGCAACCTCTTTTTTAATTACACCTATATACTGCTGTGTTTGGTTTGGTTTGGGTGTTTCCATTTTACAGCCAGCACATAAAAGAAAAAGCACAAGTACATATTCAAATCTAAAAGCCATGATTTCTATTTTTAGTAAATAACCAGGGAACAAGCCCTAAATGCGTTTATAAATAGGAGGGGTAATAATAAAAACGTCCCCAAAAATATTTAATCCTCAATTATCAAGTAAAAATACATAATCCATTTTATGGCTTTTGATCCCACCTCAAAATTTTCTTACTTTAGCACCTTAATGAAGAAACTTAAGGTAATAGAACTTTTCGCCGGTGTAGGTGGTTTTCGATTGGGGCTGGAACAAGCTAAAAATTACAAGGTGGTTTGGAGCAACCAATGGGAGCCTAGTACAAAGATGCAGCACGCTTCTTTAGTTTACGAAGCGCGGTTTGGAGCAGAAAATCATAGTAATAAAAATATCTCCGAGGTCCTAACAGAACATATTCCAGATGCTGATATAGTAGTGGGTGGGTTTCCTTGCCAAGATTATTCCGTAGCTACTACACTTCAAAATTCTAAGGGGTTAATTGGCAAAAAGGGTGTGCTATGGTGGACTATTCACCGCATACTTACAGAAAAAACAAACCCTCCAAAATACCTCTTTTTAGAAAACGTAGACAGACTCCTAAAATCACCCTCCAACCAACGTGGACGAGACTTTGCTGTTATGTTAAAAAGCTTAGGTGATTTAGGGTATGCTGTTGAATGGCGCGTAATTAATGCTGCTGATTATGGAATGCCTCAAAGACGTAGGCGTGTGTTTTTTATTGGATATCATAAATCAACTTCAGCATACAAGCAATTACAAAAAACCGATGGTTCTGATTGGATACATAGCGAAGGAACAATGCCAAATGCATTTCCTATAGCAACCATTTCTGAAAAAAGAAATTCGTTTTCCATAACAGATGATCTTGTTCAACTTTCGGAAACCTTTAATGCCGGGCAAAAACTTTCCCCATTTCAAAATAGTGGAGTTTTTATAAACGGCACCGTTGTTACAGAAAAAACTACAGCGGCTTATGATGGTCCGCGCACCATACTTGGTGATATTGTAGATAAGAAAACTGTCTCAAAAGAATTCTATATTTCTCCAGATGATTATGCAAAATGGGATTATTTAAAAGGTGCTAAAAAAGAGGTCCGGACAGCAAAAACAGGATTTAATTACAACTATAGCGAAGGGGGAATGGTTTTCCCAGACGCATTAGATAATGCCTCTAGAACAATTATTACAGGAGAAGGGGGCAAAAGCGCCTCTAGATTTAAACATGTAGTGCAAACCACAAAAGGCTTACGAAGGCTTACACCGATAGAATTAGAACGTCTGAACATGTTTCCAGAAAACCACACTCAATTAGAAGGAATAACCGATACTAAACGCGCCTTTTTTATGGGTAATGCACTAGTTGTAGGTGTTGTTGAAAAGATTGGAAAAACGCTCTATAAAAAAATTAACCCTTAATTAATTGACCCTAGAAAGTAATTTTAACGGTGATTTAAAAAGGGAACAACAACTTGCCCCCCTTATAGACAACTATTATTCTACTTGTTTAAATCAGTATACTTTTATAAGGGTTCATGATAGAAAAAATCAATTCGCTGGAATAGATGTCGTTTTTGAACACAAAACAAATGGCAGTAGTTATGCTGTAGATGAAAAAGCACAGTTGGATTATATTAACGAAGACCTACCAACTTTCGCGTTTGAAATCTCTTATAAAAAAGGGGGTGTCTTCAAAAAGGGCTGGCTTTTTGACGCTGCTAAAAAAACAGATTTTTACTCCCTTATTACAGCTATATATACTGATGAACCAAATATATTTACCAGTTGTAAGATAACCTTGGTAAACAGGTTAAAACTATTGGCTTTTCTTGATGATAGAAAAGTGACTACAGAAAGACTAAAAACCTATGTAAAAAATAGTAATATTATTCATGGTAAATTAAAGCTAAAGGAATTGAACGATAGAACAGAGGGCTACTTATACGTTTCTAGCAGAAATAAAGCTGAACAACCTATAAACCTAATTCTTCGTTTAGATTTTCTACTTCAAAACGGGCTTGCTAAGCGTCTGGTTTAAGTAAAATTTTAAACTAACTAGTCTGTTTCTTTCTCAAAAAATGTCTTTTTACACATATTTAATTCCGATTATGGAGTTGATTAACCGTTCATCTGAAATTTACTTGTTCTACTTTGAAACGCTATTTATTAAAACCGACTCAACCGTTTATTTTAGGTTTTTAACTCGACTTAAATTTAAATCTGCCCCTGTAAGAGATAGCCCAGCAGAAGCTTGTACTGGGTTAAGGTGCTGTTAATCAACACTAAATATTTGCTTTTAATAAAAATAACACTATCTTATTAGCTATGGTACAAGTAGATAAAACAGAAAATATAGCGTTTTTAGAAAAATCAATTCATCATTTAGAAGCCACTGGATTCGAAAATATCAAAGCTGATATGGAGGGTTATGAGACTCCTAAATCCTATACAAGAAAGGATGCGGACATAAGAATTACTCCCGATATCGTGGCTATGAAAAATGGTAGAAAATACTTCTTCGATATTAGTTTAAAGTCAGAAAAACCAAGTTTGTTAAAATCAAAATGGTTATTCCTGGATACCTTAAGTAGAATGAAATCTAATCGTTTTCGCATTATTACAACCAGAGGACATTATAAGTTTACAGATTCTATGTTAGAAGATATTAATTTAAGTAATAAAACACCTATTCGTATTGAATAGATTACATAATAAGGTATTAACATAAAAGAGGAGACTATGTCTCCTCTTTTTATTTTTTCATCATTGCTACATGTGGTATTCCGTCCTCCAGATATTCTTCTCCATATTCCTTAAATCCAAGTCCATTATAAAACTTCTTAAGATAGGTTTGGGCAGATATCTTAATAGTATCTTCGTTGAGGTGTTCTTTAACCGCCTTTATAGAGGCATTCATTATTACTTTTCCATAACCGTATTGTCTTTGGTCTTTAGCAACAACGACTCTACCTATGCTTGAATGTTCAAAATAATCTCCTGATCTAAAAACCCTAGTATAGGCTACAACCTTATTGTTCTTCTTTCCAATTACATGTAATGCTTTCTGGTCTTTCCCATCCAAATCTTGGTACACACAATCTTGCTCTACTACAAATATTTCACTACGTAGTTGTAGTATATCATAAAGTGTAGTTGTATTTAATTCATCAAACTTTTTTACTTCAATATTCATAATTTAATCTTGTACTATGATTTGTTTACTGTCGCATTTTCCAAATTCTGGTTGAATATTCACATGATTAATACCATAATTATGAAATAGTTCTTCCTCTATGTCCTCTAAAATAGCATCAAATTGAGATAGCTTAATATTTTCATTAAAATCTATATGCGCCTCTAAATGTACTTCGTCTTCATTCAATTGCCAAATATGTACATGATGCATGTTTTTTATGGCTTCTATTTTATTTATACTATTTACAATCTGATCTACCTCAATACTATTTGGGGTAAATAACATCAGCACCCTTGTGGCATCCTTTAGTAAATCATATCCCATAAATATTAAATACAATGCTATGGCAAAAGTTAATAACGGATCTACCCAATACCATTTAAAAAACAACATTAGTAATCCGCCCACTAACACAGCCACAGAAGCCATCATATCTGTTAGTAAGTGTAAATAAGCAGATTTCATATTCATATTACTACTTGCCTCTTTCTTTAATAATAAGACACTAAAACCATTTCCTAGTATGGCTACAATAGATAACCATATAACTAAACTAGAATCTATTTCTTGTGGATTTAAAAATCGTTCTACTGACTCTTTTATTAATATAATAGCAACTATTATCAGTGATAAAGCATTCACAAAAGCCGCAATAATTTCTGCTCTTTTATACCCAAACGTTTTATTAGTAGACGCCTTTTTTTTAGAAAGCACTGTAGCTATATAGCTTATAATTAAAGAAAGTACATCGCTAAAATTATGTAGCGCATCAGATAATAGTGAAAGACTACCAGACAACAACCCTCCTATAACTTGAGCAACTGTTATTACTATGTTTAATAAAATAGAAATAATAAGTTTTCTACCTGTTAAATCTGGATGATTGTGTGTGTGATTATGTGTTGTGCCTCCCATTTTTTATCAAAAGTAAAGGGTTCATCATGCAAACTGGTTGCATTCTTTACAAACGCCGTTTGCTATTATTTGAAATGACCCTATTTTAAACCCATCTGTTTCTTTAAATAAAGGTAAGCTTATGATTGGAACACAGAATAATTGGTTACAATGGTCACATTTTAAATGTCCATGAAAATGAGCATGATTATCATCTAAACATTCGTCTGTACATAATGCGTAATTCCTAACACCATTTGAAGTAACTATACTATGTAGTAAACCTTTGCTTTCAAACAATTGTAATGTTCTAAAAATAGTTGATTTATCAGCATAAAAAAGATGTTCTTCTACACGACTTAGTGAAAAAGCACTATTGTAATCCAAAAATAATCTTAGTACTAACAACCGTACTGATGTAGGTGTAATGGCTAGTTTTTCTAATATAAGTTCGGAATCTAAATACATTAAACTATTGACAAGGAATTTTTTCTACTCTACGCTCATGTCTTCCTCCTTCAAAATCTGTATTTAAAAAGGTTTGTACCATTTCTAATGCTTGTGGTAAGGAAATAAACCTAGCTGGTAAACTAATAATATTAGCATCATTATGAGCTCTTGCTAATGCTACAATTTCTTTGGTCCAGCAAAGTGCAGCACGAACTTTTTGATGTTTGTTAACCGTCATAGAAGCACCATTACCACTTCCGCAAATAATAATACCATAATCTACCGTACCTTCTTCTACATCCTTAGCAACTGGATGCACAAAATCTGGATAATCAACACTATCTGAACCATCTGTACCATAATTAACTATTTCAATATTCATAGACTTTAATAGACCTACAATGGCTAATTTGTATTCTGTACCTGCATGATCATTACCAATAGCTATTTTCATATTGTAATATTTACTTTGTATAATATGTAACAAATGTACGATATGAACTAGTTCACCACAAGAAAAGGCTATTTCACAACAATATTTTAAATGGTAGCTTTTTTAGTTGTTCATTAGTTGATTAAATAATAGGTTAACTCTGTTTATAACTGTTGATAAGTATAGTATTTAAAATTAGTTCTTTCCACCGCTACGCTGCTTACATACTTATTACTTAAATAAAGAATATTTATATAAGAACTAGTCATGTACTTTTTAAGAATATTCTTTAGCTAGTGAATATAAATTTTAAATAAACTTATTAAAATTTACCTGTTAGTATAGGTTATTAACCACTACTAATAACTAGCCCATATTCCTGATTATCAAACTACAAATTAAGTTTTATACTGTGAACAAGTTTTGTTATTTAATATAATCAAGTAATCCCATAATAAGTTATAACGGTTATTAACAAGCTATAATAACCATCATTATTTAATTTAAAATTTAAAAAAAATAGAAAAATATGTTATTACTGTTAATAAGCTTCATTAAATTATAAAGTAAGCTTAAAATAGGACAACAATCGTAGTGGAATATAATTCGTAATTTTCCAACAAATAGAAATTTTAATGTCGAAGAGAAATAAGAAGGCGAGAAACCATAAAACAAACGAAATTACCAAGGGTATTTTTACGGTTCTAGAACAAGAGCCAAACAAAAGTTTTAATTACAAACAAATTGCAGCAAAGACTGGTATTACAGATGCTCAAGATAGAAATACACTCATCAAAAGATTAGTGCAATTAAAAGAAAAAAAACGTATTAAAGAAGTAGATAGAGGTACTTATCAAGTATTAGAAGATACAAAAACCTACCATGAAGGAAGGGTTGATATTACAGGAAGAGGTAACGCTTATATTATAATAGAAGGAATGGAAGAAGATGTCTTTGTTCCTAATAATAAAATAAATAAAGCATTCCATAAAGATATTGTTGAGGTGTTTATTTACCCTAGTAAAAAGGGTAAGAAATTAGAGGGAGAAGTTCATAAAATTATAGAGCGAAATAAAACCACTTTTGTTGGTATTGTGGATATGCAGAAGACATTTGCTTTTGTAAGGCCAACAGACTTTAGAATGTACACAGATATATTTGTTTCTAACGATAAACTTTCTGGCGCAGCTAATGGTGATAAAGTTATTGTAGAAATGACAGATTGGCCAAATGATGTAGGTTCTCCTTTTGGTAAGGTAACTGAAGTTTTAGGTAAGCCTGGAGAACATAATACAGAAATACATTCCATTTTAGCAGAGTATGGACTTCCATATGAATTTCCTGTAGAAGTAGAACGGTTTGCAGATGAATTAGATACAAGTATTAAAGAGGAGGAGATTAAAAAGAGAAGGGATATGCGAGACGTATTAACCTTTACTATTGATCCTAAAGATGCTAAAGATTTTGATGATGCTCTTTCTTTTCAAATACTCCCTAATGAAAACTATGAAATAGGAATTCATATAGCTGATGTTTCTCATTATCTTAAAGAAGATACGGTCTTGGATGATGAGGCATATGAGAGAGCAACTTCAGTCTATTTAGTAGATCGTGTTGTTCCTATGTTACCAGAAGTACTATCTAATAATGCATGTTCGTTAAGACCTAACGAAGAAAAGTATACATTTTCTGCAATTTTTGAATTAGATAAGAAATCTAATATCGTTGACCAATGGTACGGTAGAACAGTTATAAATTCAAATGAACGTTTTGCTTATGAAGAAGCACAACACATTATAGAAACTAGTACAGGTGATATTCCGGCAGATATTAGTATACGTGGTAATGCATATAAAGTAGATGATAACGTTGTAGAGGCAACGCTTATCATGGATAAATTAGCGAAAATAATGCGTGGTAAGCGTATGGAGCAGGGTGCATTATCTTTTGATAAAGTTGAAGTTAGATTTAATTTAAATGAAAATAGCGAACCAGTTAGTGTCTATTTTAAAGAAGGAAAGGATGCTAATAAACTTATAGAAGAGTTTATGTTGTTAGCAAACAGAAAAGTTGCTGAGTTCATTGGAAAACAAAAAAAAACCTTTATTTATCGTATTCATGATGATCCAAATGAGGATAAGCTAATTGCTTTAAATGGAATTGTATCCCGTTTTGGTCATAAACTAGATTTTAAAGATAAAAAATCTATAAGTGCTTCTTTAAATAAATTATTAGCCGATGTAAAGGGTAAAAAGGAACAAAACCTAGTTGATACTTTAGCTATTAGAAGTATGAGTAAGGCAATATATACTGTAAATAATATTGGACACTATGGTCTAGCGTTTGATTATTATAGTCATTTTACTTCTCCAATACGTAGATACCCAGATGTTATGGTACATCGTCTATTACAACATTACTTAGATGGTGGTAAAAGTGTAAAAGAGGAAGTTTATGAGCAGAAGTGTAAACATTCCTCTGATATGGAATATTTAGCCTCTAGTGCAGAACGTGATTCTATTAAGTATATGCAAATTAAATTCATGCAAGATAATGAAGATAAAGAATTTGTAGGTGTTATAAGTGGAGTTACAGAATGGGGAGTATATGTGGAAATTATAGAAAATAAATGTGAAGGTATGGTACGTATTAGTGACATCAAAGGAGATTATTATACCTTTGATGCAAGTGAATATGCTATCACAGGTGAACGCACGAAGAAAACATATCAGCTAGGTGACGAGGTTATTGTAATGGTTAAAAACACAGATTTAGTAAAGCGCCATTTAGACTTTGCTTTGCTAGGTAAAAACGAATAGTCGTTTTTGGAATGAATTTTGAATAATAGATTATCATGAATACAATATTGAACATCTGTTATTATAAACCTGAAGATGTAAAATCGGTTTTATATAATCTATATAAAGAAATCAAAATGAAACATATTATCATTGCGCTATTTCTTTTTGGATTACAAACAGTAATTGGACAGGATAACAAAGTAGTTATAAATCTAGATGATTTTAAGGAGCTTAAAGGTTTTGATGGATTAGCAATTAATTTAATTAAATCTACGGAAAACAAAGCTGTAATTACAGGTGAGAATACGAACAAAGTTGCTATTGTAAATAACGATGGAGTTCTAAAAATTAGAATGCAATTAGATAAATTTTTTAGTGGATACAGAACATTTGTAGATATTTATTATTCTGGAAATTTAGTTGTTATAGATGTAAATGAAGATGCTAGAATTACCTCTAAAGGAACTATTGAACAGGAAATATTAGAGCTAAAAGCACAAGAGGGAGGAGAATTAGTAATTAGTGCTAAGGTAGAACAGATGCTTATAAAATCTGTATCTGGTGGGGTTATAGAAACTACAGGAGTATCTAATGTTCAAGATGTACAGATTAATACAGGTGGGGTTTACAAAGGGTCTAGTTTAAAAACCAATTTTACTACTATCAATGTTAATGCGGGTAGTAGAGCAGAAGTATATGCAGTTGACTATGTTAAAGCAAATGTAAAGGCAGGCGGAGAAGTTTTAATTTACGGGAATCCAAAAAAGGTAGACGAGAAAACTGTTTTTGGTGGTAGTATAAAAAGAATGTAGTTTATATGTTAGAGGATATACAGGGGGCTATTCCATTAGGATTTCTACTTAGCTTTATGATTGGGCCTGTCTTCTTCGTGTTATTAGAAACAAGTGCTTTAAAAGGATTTCGTGCTGCGCTTAGCTTTAATATAGGAGTTATCATTGCTGATGTCTTATTCATTTTAGCAGCATACTTTAGTAGTTATCAGTTATTAGAAAACCTAAGTAATCAACCTGGTCTTTATGTGTTTGGTGGAGCTATATTATTGGTATATGGAATAACTACCTTCTTTAAAAAATCAATAAAAAACACAAATCAACAACCTATTAGGATTACAAACAGCGATTATCTAGGTTTATTAGTTAAGGGTTTTTTATTAAACTTTATTAATATAGGCGTACTGGTTTTCTGGCTTGGTGTAATTATAATTGTTGGTCCAAGTTTAAATAACGAACCGGTTCGGATAAGACTCTTTTTTGGAACTATGTTGGCCTCGTATTTTATAATGGACTTGTTTAAAATACTATTAGCGAAACAGTTAAAACGTAAACTTACCTTTGATAGGATACGATTGCTAAAAAAGGCAATAGGAGTTATTTTGGTAGTATGTGGTATTGTGTTAATAGTAAAAGGGTTTCTTCCAAAGGATCAATTTACTATTGAAAAAGGTATTGAAAAAATAGAGGGAATTAGGGAATAAAAAAGACCAACTCACAAGTTGGTCTTTTTTATATAGTATGAAAAGGAAGAATTAGTTCTTGTACTTATCGTTTAACATTTTTACGATTTCGTCTGTAAGATCATTTGTATCGGTTCCGTATAAAACACTACCACCTTCACCACCACCTAAAATATAACTAAAACCTTGCGCTTTACCGTAAGCTTCTATTTCTTTTTTAACATGACTTATTACACTGTCCATTTCAACTTGTCCTTCTTGTTGAAGAATTTGGTCTTCTTGTTGTAACTGTTGACCAATAAATTGACCTTTTTGTTGGAAAGCAGCATATTCCTCTTGTGCTTTTTGTTGAGGCATGCTTTGAGCTTTTACTTGGAAAGCTTGAGCTTCTATTTGGAAAGCTTGAGATATACTATCACGCTTTTTTGTTAACGCATCTGCTTTTACTTTAAACTTAGCTTCAATATCAATTTTCTCTTGATAGTCTTGCATTAATTTTACGTTATCTACGTATCCAATTTTTTCTTGTGTGCATGAGACGATTGTCAAAAATGCCAAACCAAGGATAATTCTTTTCATGTTTTTAATTTTATTATTGCGCAAAAGTAATAAAGCTTTTCAGAAGGCCTCCATATTTTATGAATTTATGTTAGGGTACATTATGGGACCGTTGTACTAAAAAACACAAAGTATAGAGGATATCTATCTCGTTTGCGTGAAACATTGATTTTTCTTATTAAAAATAAGCCCCATAAAATGAGTTTAAAGCGTTTTATTGATACTTATAACAACTATTATGACTCAAGGCGCTTAGTTAGCTTAGATGTGCTTAGAACAGGATTTAGCCTTTTCTTAGTATATAAATATGTGATGAATATTCTTTGGTGAACATTCCTTTAATATTTGAGGTTAAACCGGTAAGAAAAGCAGAAACATATTTATTTTTACCGTGTTTGTACTTTTCTGATAAGATGGATACGTAGAAGGAATCAAACCACATAGGTTTTGTTTTTTCTAAAGTATAACCATAAGGATGGAACAGTTGGTTTATGGATTGTTTTGAAAAATGCCAAAAATGTCTAGGCACATCATAAGCAGCCCAATAGCTTTTATATTTTTTGGCGTCGTAAGATTTAAAGTTTGGCACAGCTATTATAAGCACACCATCTTCTTTTAAAAGCTTAGTGATATCTCTAATTTGTTCGTTAAGATTTGGCAAATGTTCTAATACATGCCATAAGGTGATGACATCGTACGAGTGATTTGAAAGTTCGGATAATGATTCATGTAAGAGTATTCCCTTTTGTTCAGAATTGGTTCTAGCAATTTTATTAGGCTCTACACCATCTATCTTCCAGGTTTGTTTTTTAGCTGTTAGTAAAAATTCTCCAGTTCCCGCACCAATGTCTAGAAGTGTTCCTTTGTTTTTAACTAGTGAGTTTATTAATCTAACTTTTTTGGACACACTATATCGCTTGACGAGAAGATATATCTTATCAATAAAGGAAGCTGATTGGTCGGAATGGGATATGTAAGATTCGCTTTGATAATACTGTTCTGGTTCTTTAGGTTGAGGATGCGTTAAAAGCATGTCAAGGTCGTTATCGTATAGTAAACTAAACTCTTCTTGTGAATAGAAATGATCTATAAGTGTTAGGTATGCTTTCATAGGATTAATGACGAATACAAGGAATTATGATGTCTATTGTTTGCTTGTGGCAGACTTCTTTATTTTAAACTAAGCTTTTAGTTATAAGCATTGGTATTAGTTTAACACTTAAAATAACATATTGTTCCACGTGGAACAATATAATTACCTACCCATAAAAACGAGTAATACACTTATGTCGCTTGGTGTAACTCCGCTTATTCTTGATGCTTGGGAAATAGTCACGGGTTGTATTGCGGTTAGTTTTTCACGAGCCTCATAGGATAAAGATTTTAGTTTGTAGTAATCAAAATCGCTTGGTATTTTTACAGACTCCAGTCTGTGAATTTTGTCAGCATTTACTCTTTCCTTTGCAATGTAACCGGAGTATTTAACCTGTACCTCTGTTTGTTCGAGCACTTCGTTATCTAGATTTTGTTCGCTAACAAACGCAGAAACCGGCTCTAGTTCTAGCATATCTTGCATGGTTACTTTTGGTCTAGAAAACGCTTTAAACATTTTATCTGATTGCTTAACCGGAGCTGAACCAACACGTTCTAAAATTGGATTTATGTCTTCAGGCAAAACACTAGTCTCTTTAAAAAACTTAATAAACTTATTAGAGTTAGATAGTTTTTGTTCCATTCGCTTTAATCGAGTGTCATCTGCAAGACCAATTTTATGACCCATAGGTGTTAATCGTAAATCGGCATTATCTTGGCGCAATAAGGTTCTATATTCAGCTCTGGAAGTAAACATACGATATGGTTCTTCCGTTCCCTTTGTTATAAGATCATCAATGAGGACACCTATATAGGCTTCATCTCTTTTAAGTATGAATGGTTCTTCTTCAGCCGATTTTAGGTGTGCGTTTATTCCAGCCATTAATCCTTGAGACGCTGCTTCTTCGTATCCAGTTGTTCCATTTATTTGTCCTGCGAAATAAAGATTCTCAACCAATTTAGTTTCTAAAGTGTGCTTTAATTGTGTAGGTGGAAAGTAGTCATATTCTATAGCGTATCCCGGCCTAAAGAACTTTACGGCTTCAAACCCAACAACAGATCTTAGCGCTTTGAATTGTACATCCTCAGGCAAGGACGTAGAAAAACCATTAACATATACCTCAACGGTATTCCATCCTTCAGGCTCTATAAACATTTGGTGACTGTCTTTGTCTGCAAAACGATTTATTTTATCTTCTATGGATGGGCAGTATCGTGGTCCAATACTTTGTATTCTGCCGTTAAACATTGGAGACCTGTCAAAGCCTTCTCGTAGCAAATCATGTACTAATGCGCTGGTGTGCGTCATATGACAATCGCGTTGGACGTCTAATGGTTTCGTATTGGTGTATGAAAATTTTTCAGGAACCGCGTCACCAGGTTGTACTAGCATTTTTGAATAATCTAATGATCTGCCGTCTACCCTTGGAGGAGTTCCGGTTTTCATTCTGCCGCTTTCAAAACCTAAACCTACAAGCTGTTCTGTTATTCCTGTGGCCGCCTTCTCTCCTGCTCTGCCACCGCCAAATTGTTTTTCGCCAATATGGATGAGTCCGTTAAGAAAAGTTCCATTGGTAAGAACGACAGCTTTACTCTTTATTTCTATTCCTAATGATGTACGAACACCCGTTACTTTTCCGTCTTCAACGACTAATCCAGAAACCATTTCTTGATAGAAATCAACATTTGGTGTTCGTTCTAAAGCCAGTCGCCACTCTTCTGCAAATCGCATACGATCGCTCTGTGCTCTTGGACTCCACATTGCAGGTCCCTTAGACTTATTAAGCATCTTAAATTGTATTGCAGATAGATCGGTTATGATTCCGCTGTATCCTCCAAGCGCGTCAATTTCTCTTATGATCTGGCCTTTTGCTATTCCACCCATTGCTGGGTTGCAAGACATTTGACCTATATTCTGCAGGTTCATTGTGACCAGTAAGGTTTTGGACCCCATATTGGCTGCTGCTGCTGCTGCCTCTGAACCCGCATGGCCTCCTCCTACTACTATAACATCGTATTTTTCTCCGAACATATCTTCTATTGTTCCACGTGGAACATTTTAATTTTCTCCTCTTCCTTCACTCTCATTTGAGCAGTGTGCTCTTCGCTTTTGTCTTTGTAACCCATTAAGTGGAGTACGCCGTGCGCCATAACTCGCAACAATTCATTTTCAAACGAAACAGCAAAGAGGCCTGCATTTTCTTTAACCCGCCCCACCGAAATGTAGATGTCTCCAGAAGCAACCTTACCTATGGTATAATCAAACGTAATGATGTCTGTATAATCATCATGTTGTAAATAGGTTTGGTTAATCTTCAAAAGATAAGCATCATCGCAAAAAATATAATTTAACTCTCCTAAATTAAAACCATCTGATTCACACACAGCGCTAATCCATTCTTTATAGCTATCCTCATTTACTAACTTAAAACTTGCCTCGTAGTTGAAATTAATCATTGTTATTAAAATATGCTTTTATCTTGGTTTGAAAATTTTGGCGCAAAGGTAAGCTTTGTCGGTTTAAAATTTCAACCTCGTTTCGATAATTATCTAACAATGAGGGCTTAGTCGTTATGGGGTTTATAAAATCATTTTTATTGGAATTACTTTCTCTTTCCGATTTCTTTCCTTGTTTTAAGGCAGCGTTTTCCAGCTTTAAAAGCTCATATTGTATGTTATTTGCTTTGTTAATTGTTCGCTGTGTTATTCCGTTTTCTAACAGGTCATTTTCAAAATCTTCCATTTGCCTAACTAGTTTTTCTCCTAATTTACGATCGCCCGCATTGATTAAATTCTCTAGTTGTTTTTCTAGCTCCTGTCTTATTTTTTGTTGCTCCTGGTAAATTTCATAAATTTCTTTTAGCTCTGCCTCGGACAAACCTTCACCAGAACCATCGCCCCCACCTTCTCCATTGCCTTGTGATTTTCCTTCTACGTTTTCTCCTTCTCCATTCTTTCCGCCATTCCCCTTTTCTCCACTATTTCCTTCCTTTCCTCCTTGACCTTCTTTTCCGTTGTTTCCTTGCTGGCCCGATTGTCCTTGTTCTCCCTGTTCTCCTTTTTCCCCAGATTTACCGTCTTTTCCAGACTTTCCTTTTTCTCCCTGCTCACCATTTTTTCCTTCTTTTCCTTTTTCGCCCATTTTCTCACCTACTGATTGTTGGCCTTTAATAATATCAGGAAGCTGAAACCCTTCTTTACCTTCACCCTCTCCCTTTCCTGGCTTCATACTTTCGTTCATGTTTTCTAATGTTTTGGCAAGGAAATCTGCCAAATTATTTGAGGCGGTTAGGGCATATTTTTGATAAGAAACACCTTGGTACATTTGGCCATCTGCCATACTTTCCAAGGACTTATCTATGTTATAATAAACCTCTGTAATTTGTTCATTTACAAATTCGGATAGTTCTGCTTGTCTTAGGGATAAGCTAAAAAGGCTGTCATCTACATGTTCAAAAAGCCCACGTAACCTTTGTTGATTACGAACTGTTTCTCCGTACTGTGACACGTCATCTGGGTCTTGGGCTTGGAGTTTATCAAAAAGGCCTTCTTGCTTAAACGAAAAGATGATAAGATTATCTAAAATTTGACGTAGCATCTCTGCATCTTCAGCTACAGAGGAACCCCCACCTCCACCAGAGGAGGATTCACTAAGCGCCTCACTCATTTCTTTCATTTTTTCAGCAGCAGACTTCTGGTTTTGTTTGGCACTAGAAGCGTTCTTTTCCATTTTTTCTATGTCAGACGCTTGCTGATTTCCCCTATGTTTTAGGATTTCTTCAAGTGCTTTTTCTTGGTTGTCTAGAACTCCTTGTTTCTTCTCTTCACTTATATTTAGGTCCACAGGTTTTTTAAGATCCGCATTATCTTTTTGAAGCTCCTCTAACTCCTGCGCAATTTTTTTAAATTTTTCATTGAGTTTTTCCTGCTCTTGCGTAGCGAACTTTTCTGTTAATTTAAGATCAGAAAGGAGTTCCTGCTCTTTGGCTAGTAATTCTAGGTCTTTGGCCAACTGTGCCGCTTTTTCAGTAACATAATAGCGTTTAGTAAGTTCTACTAATTGCTCTAGGCTACGTTGAGAATTTTTTTGCTTTTTAGCAACCTCTTCAAGCTTCTTAGTAAGCTCCTCTTTATTAATTTTATCTGCAATCTTGTTAAGCTCTTCTAATAATTTTTCGTTTTTTCGAGCCTCTATTTCTTGACGCTCAAGCCTTTCCTGAAGTAGTTCATTTAGTTTGTCGTCTTTCTCGGTCTTGTTTAAGTTTTCTTTGAGCTCTTTGCTAAACTTTTGCATCAACTGCTCTTGCTGCTCCTGTTTCTTTAGGAAGTCTTTTACTTGGTTTTTATCATTAAAGTTCAAACTGTTTTTCTCTTTTTGCTTCTTGTTTAATTCCTTTAAAGCATCCTCCTGTTTTTTCGCCTTTTCCAAGGTCTTATCTAAATTCTTAATTAGACCCTGTTGAGACTCTAACTCTTTGTTTTTCAGCTGGTTATCATCTAATAAAAATTGTCTAAAAACCTGACTTTTAGCTGTTTTGCCCTGTCGGATGCCATCATTATCCGTTACTAAGAAATAGAATTCATAATCTTTACTCGCATCAAGCGCTAAACCAGACGGAAAGGTGTAATAAAATTGATTAAAGTTCCCTTTACCTTCAGCTATAGAAATGCTAGATGTAGGGGCGTTGCTTCCTATTTCGTAATAAACAAGGACAACACTAGAAACACCATAATCATCAGAAGCTTCTCCAGAATAGTATGAAACATTCGGGTTAAGAGAATCTAGTACTTGTGCCACTTTAATACTTGGATACCCATCTTTGATTATCTTAAAATTATAGTCTAATTTTTCATAATCTTTTACGTTCCTGTTGGAAGTTGTAAGCTGGTACTGCATATCAGAATAAACGCGTTTTGTAAGTTCAAAAGCAGAATTCTGTTTCGTAAAGCTTAATGAGGTGTCTTTCGTAATTAGTTTTATTTGTTCTGTATCCTGCCCAGTAATTTCCCATGTCACTTTTGTTCCTTCCGGCATTAAAGCATTTCCTGTGCTTTTTAATGTTTCACTTGGTTTATTTAAATAGGCAGGATAGTCCAGATTAATCTTGAAATCTACAATCGCTGGTGCTTTTAGTGCTATTAATTCATATTCTTTGGATCGCACATCATTTGCACTAAAGCTAAATGTTGATGTGGGTATTGGAGGAGACAGTGTGTATTGATACGCCCCGTCATTTGCTTGTAATAGAATTTGTTTATCACCCAAAAGCAGATATACATTTTCGGGTTTTATATCACCTTTAGTCGTTACTTGAAATGTAAAAGGCTCGCTTTCCATTACCCTTAAATCAGTGGATAACAATTCAAATTGAAAAGGAGCTGGTGGCTCGTAGGCTAAATCATAATTTACTACGCGTTCATAGGAGCCAAAAAAGGAATTCCAATTGCCAGAAACCCAAAGTAATCCAACCAGAATTAATGGAATACTAGTGTATTTGCCATAACGCATTGCATCTTTGTAGGTAATGGCATTAGAAAACGGAATAGGTTGTAGTTGTTCTGAACGCTGCTCAATACTTGCAAGTAATAACTCAGACTTTTCTGGGTTGTCTGCAAGATCTAAAAGGTTATACAGCTTGTCTCCTACTTTTGGAAAATGCTTTCCAATCAACAATGCTGCGTCTTTTGGGCTAATACCCTTTTTAACTTTAAATAGATAGAAAAGAGGTGTTAGGATATATCTAAAAAGCAGAAACAATTCTGTGCTAATAAAGAGTAAGAATAGTATGAGCCGGCCAGTAGAACTTAACCACATAACATATTCTACCCCCATAACCGCTAAAAAGAAAAGCAGGCCAAAGGCTAAGAACAACAGAATGCCCTTAATTAATTTTTGAGTGTAATGCTTTCGGATGAACTCGTTAAGTTTATCCAGTATGTTATCGTAAATGCGCAATTTGAACTATATTTAATACCAAGATACTTCTTATTGAATTTTTCAATTAGAAAATAGTGTTAAAAGCATCCAGATGAAGGATTTAAAGTACCTAGCAGCGTTAACATTGCCGCTATCCGCCATCCTAAGTTTCTATTTTAAGGAACAATGGAG
>CALHVP010000183.1 GCA_938038975.1 uncultured Maribacter sp.
AGCTTCACCTTTTAAATTAAAATGGGTAGGCATGGTGTTGGGTAAATCAAAGTAAAAAATGAACAGCACTACAAAATGTAATAGAACCAATACCCATCCAATACGTATAAATAAACGGTCAGTTTTAGTTGGTTTTATATCGATTTCGGGTTGTTTTCTAATCATAAAGATTATTTTTCTAGCTTCTAGCTTCTAGCTTCTAGCTTCTAGCTTCTAGCATTCTCACAAATCTTCAATAGAAGTAGGTGTGTTGTCTGCTTTATATCCTAGCAATCTAGAGAAGAATTTTTGCACTGCTTTGGTGTCAGATGCTACTTTAATAAAATAACTATCTCTGTAAACCGAGTATACTGATGCTTGTCCTTTGTAAATAGTGAGTTTATAGTACGGAATTACTAAAGCAAAAGTTTCTAGTAGAGACCTGAACCGAACGATAATCCCTTTAGGTCGTATTTCTATATTACAGGTATCACGGTTGTTATCTAATATAAGTAGGTTTCTTATTTCAACACTAGTTTCTGTGATTATAAGTTTTGGTGAGCCAATACCACCCATATTCCACCTTTCCTTTAAGGTGAATGGTTTTCCTACTGCCTCATCTACTTTTTTTGTTATCGTTTTATTATTGTAGGATACGTTTACTAGCATTTAGCATTTTTATTTAAAGTTAATAAAAGGGGAAACGGATACCTAAACTTATAGAGCGATAAGTGTAAAAATGATTAGTTTTGCAGCCTTAATTACCTATGTATGAAGATTCAGGAAGTACTACAAGAAAAAGTGACCGAGGCCATTAATGCTATTTATGGTATTACCTTGCCTTCTGTCGAGTTTCAACCCACTAGAAAAGATTTTGAAGGTGATGTTACTGTCGTAGTTTTTCCAATGCTAAGGCATGTAAAAGGAAATCCAGTACAGATAGGTGAGCAAGTAGGTGCTTATTTAGTAAAGGAGCTGGACATTGTTACTAGTTTCAACGTTGTAAAAGGATTTTTAAATCTTGTTATTTCAGATGCGTTCTATCTTAGTTTCTTTAATAAAATTCAGAATGATACTGCTTTTGGATTAGTAGCGCCTTCAGATGATGCTATACTGGTAGAATACTCATCACCAAACACAAATAAGCCATTACACCTTGGTCATATCCGAAATAATTTATTAGGTTATTCTGTGGCGGAAATTTTAAAAGCTTCTGGTAAGAAGGTCTATAAAACTCAAATTATAAACGATAGAGGTATTCATATTTGTAAAAGTATGTTGGCCTGGCAGCGATTTGGAAATGGAGAAACTCCAGAGAATACTGGTTTAAAAGGCGATAAGCTGGTTGGTAATTACTATGTGGCTTTTGATAAGGCATATAAAGAAGAGGTGGCAAAGCTTGTAGATGATGGAGTTGAGAAAAAACAAGCTGAAAAAGAAGCGCCAATTTTGTTAGAAGCACAACAGATGCTATTAAAATGGGAAGCTGGTGATGCTGATGTAGTTGCTTTGTGGAAAAAAATGAACGGATGGGTTTATAAAGGATTTGATACCACATATAAAAACCTAGGTGTAGATTTTGACTCTTATCTTTATGAGAGTGATACGTATTTGTTAGGAAAAGATGTTGTTGCAGATGGTATTAAAAATGGTGTTTTCTACAAGAAAGAAGACGGTAGTGTCTGGATAGATTTAACAGATGAGGGTTTAGATGAAAAAATTGTATTGCGTTCAGATGGAACTGCAGTGTATATGACCCAAGATATTGGCACGGCAATACAACGTGTTAAGGATCATTCAGATATTAACGGGATGGTCTATACAGTAGGGAATGAGCAGGATTACCATTTTAGAGTTTTATTCCTGATACTTAAAAAATTGGGATTTACTTGGGCTGATAAATTGTTCCATTTGAGTTACGGTATGGTAGATTTGCCTAGTGGTAAGATGAAAAGTAGGGAGGGTACTGTTGTAGATGCAGATGACCTTATGGAACAAATGACTCAAACTGCAGGGTCAATTTCTGAGGAGTTGGGAAAACTGGAAAATTATTCAGAGGAAGAAAAGCAATCGCTGTATAAAATGATTGGTTTAGGTGCTTTAAAATATTACATTCTTAAAGTTGATCCTAAAAAGCGAATTTTATTCAACCCAGAGGAATCGGTAGATTTTCAAGGAAATACGGGTCCGTTTATTCAGTACACCTATGCTAGAATACAATCAATACTAAGGAAAGCAAAGGATACAAATGTAGTTTGGGAGAATGAGACTACCGTAGTTGCATTACATCCAAAGGAAAAAGAGTTGATTAAGCAGTTGGAAGTATTTCCTGATACAATTCAATTGGCAGCTGAAAATTACAGTCCGGCTGTAATCGCAAATTTCACCTATGATTTGGTTAGGGAATTTAACTCCTTGTATCAGCAGGTTTCAATTTTAGGGGAAACAGATGAAGATAAGAAAGCACTAAGAGTTCAACTATCTTATAAAGTTGGTGAAGTAATAAAAACAGCCTTTAGATTACTTGGTATTTCTGTTCCTGAACGTATGTAGTATAATATTTTTTTTAGATGGAAATTTTAGTTGATATTTTTGCAATAGGTTGCTTAATTTCCATCTTTGGGTATTTCCTATATATCGTTTATTATACTTTAGATTTGTTCTTTCTGAATCCTTTTAATAGGATACCGCCATTGACTGCAATGGAGAAAGCGTTAATTAGAGATCAACTTCCTTTTTATAGCGCACTAGATAGTAGACTTAGCAAAAAGTTCGAGAAAAGGGTAGTCCGTTTCAGGAGTCGAAAGAAAATCCTATTTCATGAAGATGTAAAGGAGGTAGAGAAAATAAAGCTATTACTATCTGCTACCGGTGCGATGCTAACTTTAGGAATGGCAGATTTTCTAATTTTATCTATTCATAAAATAATTGTTTATCCTTCCCAATATTATTCTCCAATCACTAAACAAGAACATTATGGAGAATATAACCCTGCTTTCAAAACGGCAATTTTTTCAGAAGAGCAGTTACTAAAGGGATTTAGAATCCCTAATGATAACATTAATCTAGCGGTTCATGAATTTGCGCATGCCTTAAGTTTTAATGTAGCTAATAAATTAAATATTAGGTCTTTTCTTTTTCTATATGGAACAAAGAAAATGAGTCAATTACTTAAGAATAGCGAATTCAATGAAAAATGGGAAAAAACGGGATACTTTAGAGATTATGGAAGAACTAATGTGCATGAGTTTTTTGCAGTTGCCGTAGAAAGTTATGTAGAGACGCCAAAGGATTTTGAATCTCATTTTCCTAAGCTATTCCGTATAGTAAAGTTCATGCTCAACCTAGGATTTTATAGATTGCCCTAAAAATATGTAGCGTTAAGTGATTTTTAAGGAAGTTATGTCATGCCACAAAAATAAGAAAGACCGCCAAAGGCGGTCTTTCACATAGCAACTTTATAATATAACCAACTAAATTAGGGTTGCTAATTAAGCTTCTGACTTGCTTCTGGAAGCAACCGCAGCGGCATATACAACTAAACCAAAGCCAATTTTGTTGATAGCATCTCCAATGTTGTAGATCACATCCATATTTAAGCCTAAATCTCCTAAACCATCATACCATCCTGGAGTACCTGCCATATATCCTAATGGGTAGATTGCCCATCCCACCAATACAAACCAGCATAAAGCTTTGTGAGCTTTCAGTACTGCTCCACCTGCTTGTTCTGCCAATTTTTTTGCAGACCCAAACCAAATTTCGTAAACGATGTAGAAATACGCTAATCCTGAAATTAATCCCCACACTGCAGGGCCACTTCCTGTGTTGTATACTGCCTCTCCAAAATAACCTGTTACTAACATCACTACAGATGCAGCAATTAGTTTCCACATTAAGGATTTCTTAGCACCTGCTACTTTAAGTATGAGGTAAAACTCAACACACATTAATGGTACAGTAAGTACCCAGTCTACATACCTGAAGAATGTTGGTGATTCACCAACAGTTGCCCAATAATCTCGCATGTACCAATAGTGTACGGCAGCGATAAACGTAATTATACCCGATACCAGTATCGAGGTTTTCCATTTTCTATCAAAATCGTTCATAGAAAAGAAGAAAAAGGCCGAAGCCGCCATCATAGCCATACACCCTACAAAGAAGGTAAAGCCAACATAATCGTTAGTAGCCATTTTGGTTACCAGCGAAAAAGAACTCATTAAATTTTCCATATATTTAGTTTTTTACGGTTTGTTGAGGTAAATTTACAAATAGTTAAACAATTATTGTTTAATTAATATGTTAAAATATTAAACAAATTGAAAAAAAGTAATATTCAAAATATCGATTTAGCAAATTTTACCATTGTAACTACCTTTTTATCACTGTGGTTAGCTATTTATTTTGAAGAGGCTATCGAGAATATTCTGGCTTACATATTAATATTAACCTTTGGGATTCTTCATGGCGCTAACGATATTAAGCTACTTCAAAAGGCTAATAAAAAAATAAATACGAAGCAGGGGTTTCTTATTACCTTGGTTTATTACACTCTTTTTGTGCTGGGTAGTGGCTTATTGTTTTTGTTTATACCGACTGTAGCATTAGCAGCTTTTGTGTTATTTAGCGGCTATCATTTTGGAGAGCAACATTGGGTCTCTAAAATTAAAGTTCCATCAGTTTTGAATGCTATTTTTTTATCGGCCTATGGTATATTCATTTTATTCTTAATTTTTTCTGCACATGGGACTGAGGTCAGTTTGATTATAGAACAAATATGTGGATTTAACATTCCTATAGACTATTACAGTTATGGTGTGTTGTCTACAGGGATAATAACTTGCTTGTTTGGTGCAATTAGTTATACTAGGAAAAAAATAAGGTTTAATGTGGTCAAACAATTATTTTTTATTTTAGTACTTACTATCGTTTTCTATTCATCTTCCTTATTATTGGCTTTTGCCATATATTTTATCCTTTGGCATTCTTTGCCTTCCATGGTAGATCAAATTAAATACCTACATGGAACCGTAAATATTTCAAATATTAACAAATATGTAGTATCTTCTTTTCCGTATTGGTTGATATCAGTACTTGGAATGGGTATTATGTTATTTTTGTTCAAGGATAATTTAAGTACGTCTTTGGCATTTTTCTTCTCTTTTTTAGCAGCGATTACCTTTCCACATGTACTCGTAATTAATAGGCTTTATAAAGGTTAAAACCGAATCCGAAAACTTGCATTCGGGGTTACACCTAAAGAAACACGCTCCACTCTTTCGATTTCATTAGTATCGTTTAATCTAAAAAAGGTATTTAGATTGTTTTTTCTATTAGTGAAGTTGAGTACTGATATGCCTGCGGATGCTTTAACATAGTCATTTATTGAAAAGTCATAGATAGCAGAAATATCCGCTCTAAAATATTCTGATAGTCTAGCGCTGTTGGGTGCTTCGTAGATTATTTGGTTAGGTACAATCGTATCATTTACTGGATTAGTGGCGTCTGGTAAGGTAAATGGTCTCCCTGATCGGTAATTGATTCCAGCCCCCAACTTTAAATGACTCCATGTATAATTACCTGCTAAGGTAACAGAATGAGTAATATCTAGATTGTTAGGAAAAGAACTTGGCTCAAGTGTATTAAAAATATAGTCGTTCTTATTGTATGTGTAGCTTAGCCATGTACTATAGGTGTTGGTTTTTTTATTAAGGAGAAGTTCTACTCCTCTAATAGCATAACTACCTATTTCATTATTAAACTGATTTTGGTTCTGGAACCCTTGTGTGCCTACGTTTATACCATTTACTTCTTTGTAAAAAGCCTCTAAGCCAGCATAAAAACTATTTTGATCATAGTTAATGCCCCATGAGCCTTGTTTGCTTTTAGTGATAGGCAGATTTGTGCCATTTGCGAGCACCCATCTTCGTTTTTCAATACCTAAAAAATTCTGCTCTAAATCTATAATTTGGTTGGTGGTCTGACTTTTAAACTCTCCTAAAATTTCGGTATTAAAAAATGGAGCAAACTCATAACTTATATTTAGTCTAGGCTCTATAATTGCTTCTTTGAGCGTTTCTGTGTCTTGTATGAAATTTAATCGCCCACCTACTTTAGCGAGTAGTTTTTGGTTAGGTGATTGATAGTTAATTTCTGTATAAAAAGAATGATTGTTTATAATACCTTTTGTGTTGTTTAGAAATGCAGGTTCGTTAAGTTGCGTTCTATTTGCTATACCAGTTTCGGTTAATTGATAACCGTTATCCCAATGCAGATAATTGCTTATTTTAAATGTTGAATTCAGTTTCACACTTTTTTCAATTACAAGGTTATTCTGTGTTAACCGTTGTCTGTTGTTATTTGATATGCTTAGTGCGTTAAGTCGGTATTTGGTATAATATACGTTGAGTTGTGTAGAAAAGTTATCACTCCAATCACTTTCTAAATTACCTCCAAACGAAAGATTAGTTTGGTCAAGAAAGCTAAAATTAGAGCTGTTTTCGTCCAACAGACGTTCTTGATAATCTAAATTATTTTTCATGTGTATCATACTTAAACGAACACGGTGCTTATCGTTTACATTGTATAATATCTTTCCAGTAAAATCATAAAAATAAAAGTCATTATTAGATTGTACTTCACTATCCTGAAAAGCTTTTCGAGAAAATGTACTATACGTAGGAGTGTCAATAAAATCTGTATGCGAGCGTCTGCCCGAGAACTGTAGCGCTAGTTTTTCTGAAATGGAAATTTGCCCATAAGCATCGCCACTAATTAGATTAAAGCCTGCGCCTCCAAAGAATGATTCTTCTATGGTGTTTTTTGTTTGCATATCTAAAACACCACTTACCCCGTCACCGTATTTGGCACTTGTACCATTCTTAATTACGGTTACATTGTCTGTTAGATATGGATTAAAAGCAGATATTAAACCAAAAAAATGACCTGATTGGTACATTTTAATACCATCCCATAAAATAAGATTTTGGTCGTTTGTTCCGCCTCTTATATTAATATCAGATACAGTTTCATCTACACTCTTTATTCCAGGAAGTGCTTGTATACTTTGTAGAATGTCTGGCTCACTTAGTCCAGGTAAGATTCCAAATTTAGCGGTATTTAATTGAATACTTCCATCGGTCATTTTATTTAACCCGTCTGTTAAGAATTTATAGACAACCACTTCTTCTAATTCTTGATAATTTTGTACCATAGGTATGATGGCACATGGCTGTTGAGTCAATTTTGCTGCAGCAATAAAAAGTGTTTTAAAGCCTACGTGTTTTATTTGTAGGGTAGCATTTCTAGGAATTGCGCTTAATGAAAAGTGTCCTTCTGCATCCGTTATGGTAGCTTTAAGGTTTCCTAAAACCTCAATAGTTGCTCCAGGAATGGTATTCTGTTCAAAATTATCTAATACACTTGCACAAATATCTATTCGTTGTGTTTTAGAAATACTATAATACCTTTCGCTGAGCTTTTGAATGCTAAGTTGTGTGCTGTTCGCAATTTCAATAAGTATTGCATCTAAGGTAGTTTCTTTGGGTTTTGGAAGTGTTATTTCTTTTAAATCGGTATCTATATAAGAAAATTTCACTTGATACTCTTGTTCCAAGCCTTTAATAAACGCTGTAAGATTAACGGTTTTATTAGACGTGTTTTGAGATGTACCCTCTACCGTAAATAGTAAAAAGCTTAAAATAGAAAGAAAAACAGTAAGTCTACTTAGCTGTGTTTTCTTCATAAAATTGCACGTTGTTTCCTTTTAAAGTAAACTTAATTTGTAAAGGAATACTAATACTTTTTAGTGCAAGGTTTGTATCTGTATTACTAAAAGAACCTGTAAAAAGAATATCTGTATTAACTCCTTTACTATCTACCTCTATATTATGTTGTCTTTGGAATTCTGCTAGCACATATTTTAAAGGAATACTATTAAAACTACTTTCATTCTGCAGCCAAGATGGTGTGCCGTTTAGTGTAGCTTTAGTTTTAGATATTTTTCCTTTTACTGCTAATAGCCCATTTCCTGCTGGGAGCTTATATTCTTTTTCATCATAAATAACACTAACCAAGCCTTCATAACAAGTTACTTCAAAAAAGTCGCCTCTATGGACTACATTGAACTCAGTTCCTAAAACTGTGACAGATCCTTGATTCGTGTTTACGGTAAATGTATTCCCTTTTTCAACTTTAAAATATGCCTCTCCGTTAAGAGATATGTTTCTTTGATTGTCCCAATTCTTATCGTTGTATGATATTTTAGATTCAGCATTTAATGTAACCTCTGAACTGTCTGGTAATACTATATCAGTATGCTCTGCAAATTGGGTGGTAAATGTTTCGTTTTGAGAATTTAAATAAAAATAAGCTCCAGTGAATACTACAGCGACAACTGCAGCTACCTTTAGGAATCCTTTGAAAGGAGATAAGGTAATTACCTTCGTGTGTTTTTCCTCACGTTTATTATTTAATTCTTCCCAAGCTGTTTCAGTGTCAAAATCAGGAGTTTTTAGTCTTGCTGAGGTGTTCCTTATTTTTTTATAGGTGGCATATGCATCTGACTTTTTGAATTCCAAAAGCTCTGCATCTGAAAGTTCATTATTAAGCCACTTTGCCAGGTAATCTTCTTGCATTAGTTCTTACTTTATATATTAATAACAATTACACTTTTAAAAACCCTACTTTTTTCAGTATTTAGTATTCAGTATTCAGTAAAAAGTAATTGGTCATAAGTTGAAAGGCATTATACTCATCAGGGTTTAGAATCTAGCGTGCTACTACTCTAAAAGTTTTTCTAATTGTTTATTCCTTAATTCTATTTTCACACTAACCACTAACCACTAACCACTAACCACTAACCACTAACCACTAACCACTAACCACTATTTTTAGATTCCATCAATTTTTTCTCTCAGACTTTTAAGTGCTAAGTGCATACGCTTTTCTATTGCTTTAACACTTACCTGTTCTAATTGAGCAATTTCGGCATACTTTAATCCGTCAATTCTATTCATTAAGAAGGTTACTCTTTGGTTTTTAGGTAAACTATTTAAAGCAGCTTCTAGTTTTTCTTGAAACTGATTTTCCTCCATTATAAATTCTGGAGTCTCATTAGTATTCTTCAAACTTTTATCAGCATACTTTAATCTAACTTTCTCAGCTTTAAGGACATTCAAGTACAAGTTGTTGGCAACAGTGTATAAAAAAGACTTCGCCTTTAGAGGGGGTACCTTGGCACAGTTTTCCCAAAGCTTCATAAAAGCTTCTTGTACCGCATCGTGTGCTTTTTCTTCATTCCCGTACTTATAGAAAATATGATTGAATATAGTTTTGGAATTGGTCTTAAATATGTCAGCGTATACCATCTCTTCGCATACGTTTTGTTTATTATCCATTTATAAAGCTAAAATTTTTGTTTAAAGGTATTTGAAAAAAAATTAATAAGAAAAGTAGGGTATTTTTGTAAATGGTTGTTTTAGAAACTGAATGAACGTTTAATATCCAAATCGTTATGAAAAAATATATACGTATTTCGGCTTACCTAAGCCTTTTTATTTTTACGTTAAGTTTTCTCTCTTGCCAACAAGAGTCTGATGACTTTGTGCCAGATGAAAATAGTGCTGCAATTATGGCTAATTCTACAACAGCCGTTTTAATGCAAAATACAGCTTTCAGAGATGGTTCTTTTGACAATATAGTTGATGGAGCTAGTTGTTTTGATATTAAGTTCCCCTATACGGTTTCTGTTAATGGGCTGGAGCTTACCATAAATTCTTTAGAAGATTTGCAATTGATAGAGCAAATATTCGATGCTATAGATGATGATGAAAATTTGTTAGAAATTATTTTCCCTATTACAATTACAAAAGCGGATTATACAGAGGTTACGTTGAATAATTTGACAGACCTAAGAGCATTAGCTCAAGAGTGTAAAGAGGGTGGTGGTGATGATGATATTGAATGTATAGACTTTGTGTACCCTATCACTTTTTTTACGTTTAGTATAAATTTAGAGCAAACTGGAAATGTTGTTATTGAAAGTGATAAAGATTTAAGAGCCTTTTTTAATGGATTGGAAGATACCGATTTGGTGAGTATTGATTTTCCTATTTCTTTAAAGCTTTATGATGGCACCACAGTACAAGTGAATAGTAATGAAGAGTTGGTTAGAACAATAGAAGGAGCCAAAGATGCATGTGATGAGGATGACGATGATGATTATAACGATGATGATTTTTCTAAGGAAAGATTAGATGCCTATTTAGTGGAATGTGCATGGTTAATTCGTGAAGTAAAACGAAGCGAACAAGATCAGACAGAGCAATATTTTGAGTACGCTATGAACTTCTCTAGTGACGGTGAGGTTGTTGTAAAAGATAGAGAGGGAAATACTATTACAGGAACATGGTCCACAAGAATATCTGAGAACGGCGTATTGCTTAAACTCGATTTTGAAGCCTTGGTTGATTTTAACTTAGAATGGTTAATATACGAAATAGGAGAGGGTAAAATAAAACTTTATGAAAGTCCTGGAAATCGTATTATCATGTATAATGCATGTGATGTATACAACGATAGTCCAGATAGTTTAAGAGAATTATTAACACAATGTTCTTGGATTATAAAAGGAGTTAAGAATAATGGAGAACAGATAAATAGATTATTAGGTTATGAGTTTGAATTCATGGCTTACGGTGTGGTTACTTTGAGTAATGAAGAAACTGTATCTGAAGGAACTTGGGAAGTTGCTACCAACCAAGAAGGACGTTTGGTCTTAGCTATTACAATGGGTGACGAAAATGGAGTAAGCTTTGAATGGCTGCTTAGTGATCTTAAGGACCGTTATCTAAAATTCAATATAGAAGGAACCTACTACGAACTACTGCTAGTTAGAAACTGTCAAGAAGATGATAGTCAGGATACTGATGTAGCTTTGGTGAAAAATATATTAAGTAACACCGAATGGAGTATTGGCTTTGCAGAAGAAAATGGAGATGATACAACAGCCATGTACGCAGATGTGACCTTGTATACAGATATTTACGGTGCGGTAGAGGTAAGAAGTCTAAATGGAGAAGTTTTTAGTACAGGACGATGGTTTGTTTACAGAAATGCAGCATACCAATTAGAACTTATTCTTTCCTTTTCCCCAGGTAGTAATTACTTGCCATTGGCTAATGATTATCTAATGATAGAGATAGAGCAGAATCGTTTGGAGCTTAAACACCAAAACGATGGTGAAGGATATGACAAGTTAATTTTGGAAAAATATTAATCATCCAGATACACACCGCCAACAGTAAAGAGTTGGGCCTCGTTGGTGGTGTTGATGGAGGTTTAAGTATAAATAGAATAGCTGATAGATTTCGAATAGAAATAGTATAAAAATAGATCTGGATTATCTTAACCAAATAGCACTGGGATATTTAAAAAGTTTAAGATAGAAGACCTTTTTTGCCCCACAACCCAGAGAAAGAGCGCTCATGTTTTATGAGCGCTCTTTTGTTTTATATATTTTAGGGTTGATTTTATTTACTTAACGTTGATATTGTTAAATTTGCATTCCCCTTAAAATTGCAAAAAAATATGTTCGATAATTTAAGTGAAAAGTTAGATAAAGCACTTCACGTCCTTAAAGGACATGGACAGATTACTGAGATTAATGTAGCAGAGACCACAAAGGAAGTTCGTAGGGCTTTGTTGGATGCGGATGTTAATTTTAAGATAGCCAAGGAATTTACCAATAGAGTAAAGGAAAAGGCATTGGGACAAAATGTGTTAACTACCTTACAGCCAGGTCAGTTAATGGTTAAAATTGTGAAGGATGAGCTTACCCAGTTAATGGGAGGCGAATCGGAAGGAATTAATCTTTCTGGTAATCCATCCATAATTTTAATGTCTGGTCTTCAGGGTTCTGGTAAGACAACCTTTTCTGGAAAGCTGGCAAATTTTTTAAAAACAAAAAAATCTAAGAGTCCACTTTTAGTAGCTTGTGATGTATACCGTCCTGCAGCTATAGACCAGTTGCATGTGGTAGGAGAACAAATAAACGTTCCTGTTTATTCAGATAGAGATAATACAGATCCAGTTTCAATTGCAAAAGCGGGTATTGCTAAGGCTAAGGCAGATGGTCATAATGTTGTGATTATAGATACAGCAGGTCGTTTGGCAGTTGATGAAAAGATGATGGCTGAGATTTCTGATATTCATAAAGCTATTACCCCTCAAGAAACGCTATTTGTGGTAGATGCTATGACGGGTCAAGATGCAGTGAATACGGCACAGGCCTTTAATGATATCCTTAATTTTGATGGTGTAATTCTTACTAAATTAGATGGTGATACCAGAGGTGGAGCAGCTATTTCAATTAAATCTGTAGTTGATAAGCCTATAAAATTTATAGGAACTGGGGAAAAGATGGAGGCTATAGATATCTTCTATCCTTCTCGTATGGCGGATCGTATACTTGGTATGGGTGATGTTATTTCCCTAGTGGAGCGTGCTCAAGAGCAGTTTGATGAAGAGGAAGCTCGTAAGATTCAAAAGAAAATTGCAAAAAATAAATTTGGGTTTGACGATTTCTTAAGTCAGATACAACAGATTAAAAAAATGGGGAACATGAAGGACCTCATGGGAATGATACCTGGCGCAGGAAAAGCGTTAAAAGGTATGGATATAGATGATGATGCATTTAAGCATATAGAGGCTATTATCCATTCCATGACTCCAGATGAACGTTCCAACCCTACAAAGTTAGATGCTAACCGCAAAAAACGAATTGCTAAGGGCAGTGGTAGGCAAGTTCAAGACGTGAACCAGTTGCTAAAGCAGTTTGATCAGATGAGTAAGATGATGAAGATGATGCAAGGTGGTGGTGGTAAAAAAATGATGCAGATGATGCAGAATATGAAGTAAGGTTAAGGTTTAAAGTTGAATGTTCAAGGTGAAATTTGATTAACCTTTATTTACAATAATGGGTAAGATTGAAAGATTCGAGGATTTAGAGATTTGGAAATTGGCCCGTAAAATTTGTGAGGAAGTTTATCAGATTATTCAAACAACTGGTTTAAAAGATAACTATGCTTTGCGAAACCAGATGGATAGATGTTCAGGTTCAATTATGGATAATATTGCAGAAGGTTTTGAGAGAAACGGAAACAAAGAGTTCAGACAGTTTTTGAGTATAGCTAAAGCTTCCTGTGGAGAGCTGAGGTCTCAACTGTATAGAGTCTTGGATAGAAAACATATTGACAAAGCTACTTTTGATAAACAATTGGAAATGCTAGTCTTAGAAAGTAAAAAAATAAGTTCATTTATGAACTATCTTAAAAAATCTGAATATAAGGGTTCAAAGTTTGATTGAAAAAAACTTTGAACTTTGAACATTAAATTTGTTACATGGAAATTCTCGACGGAAAAAAAGTATCTAATCAGATTAAGGAAGAAATAGCAGCTGAGGTAGCTAAAATGAAAAAGAACGGAGAGAAAGTTCCTCATTTAGCAGCGATAATTGTTGGAAACGACGGGGCTAGTTTAACCTATGTTGGTAGCAAAGTTCGATCTTGCGAACGAGTAGGGTTTGAGTCTACTTTGGTTCAAATGCCAAGTACTACTTCTGAACAAGAGCTTTTGAAAAAAATACGCGAGCTAAATGAAAATGAGGATATAGACGGTTTTATAGTGCAACTTCCTTTGCCTGAACAAATAGACACTCAAAAAGTAATTATGGCTGTACATCCCGATAAGGATGTAGATGGTTTTCATCCAACCAATTTTGGAAAAATGGCTTTGGATATGAGTACTTTTATTCCTGCAACTCCTTTTGGTATTCTAGAATTACTAGAACGTTACAATGTAGACACCAAAGGAAAACATACGGTAGTAATTGGAAGAAGTCATATCGTTGGTAGGCCTATGAGTATTTTAATGGGTAGAAAAGGCTGGCCAGGTAATTCTACAGTTACACTAACACATAGTCATACGAAAAACATTACCCAGATTATCTCTCAGGCAGATATTGTAATATCAGCTCTAGGGGTGCCGAAATTTTTAAAGGCAGAAATGGTAAAGGATGATGCGGTAATTATTGATGTAGGTATTACAAGAGTTCCAGATGAAACACGACCTAAAGGATATTATATTACAGGAGATGTAGATTTTGAAAATGTAAGTAAAAAAGCATCATTTATAACGCCTGTACCAGGTGGAGTTGGTCCTATGACTATTGCCATGCTATTAAAGAATACGTTGTTAGCTAGAGAAAGACATCGCAGTCGCGAGTAAATACCTTCTACTTAAAACTTGTCATACCATAATAGCGAACCTTCAATCATTAGATTGGAGGTTTTTTATTGAACAGTAGTCACATTTTTTCATGGCTATAATGGTCATATTACCATGATTGAATTAAAAAAGGTGTATCTATTATAACTATT
Source organism: uncultured Maribacter sp. (assembly GCA_938038975.1). GTDB lineage: Bacteria > Bacteroidota > Bacteroidia > Flavobacteriales > Flavobacteriaceae > Maribacter. The sequence goes on from CALHVP010000183.1 coordinate 14,421, forward strand.
TTATAGTATATACTTGTCTCTTAAACTTAATTTTTGTGATAGAAGACAAAAGTATAAAGGTAACTTTATACAAATTCATTTCAATGCCCATCAAATTTTATCCGTTTTTTGAATCTTCTTTAGACTTGCTCTGTGTCGCTAATTTTGAAGGCTATTTTTTAGATGTAAATCCAGCATTTTTGAATATGATAGGATACACTAAAGAAGAACTACGTTCTAAAAAAATTAGCGAATTTATTTATGAAGAAGATCGTCAAGCTACAACCCAGGTTCAAAAAGGACTGTATGAAAATAGGTCTACCGTCAACTTTGAAAATCGATATCGTACAAAACGAGGAGAACTCGTTTGGCTTTCATGGACTGCTGTGCCCATTGACGATAAAAAATTAGTGTATGCTATAGCTAGGGATATCTCGCATACTAAAGTATTGAAGGGTGATCGTATGGATGAGCTTGTTAAGCTTACAAAAAAAAATGAAGAACTTATTCGTTTAAACCTAATTACCTCTCATGATTTGCAATCGCCTGTCAATAGTGTTTTATCGTTGCTTGGCATGATTGATCATGAGGAAATTAAAAATAAGGAAACAATAGAAATATTAAAATATATAAAAATAGGAGTAAAAGGTGTCAAAAACTCATTGGACAACTATCTCGATGTAATGAGTAGTGATAGTTTTGGAAAGGCAGCTCTTGAGGAAGTTATTTTAAATGATAGCCTAACGATAGCTACAAACTCCATAAGTACATTAATTGAAAATTCAAATACTGAGATTAGGGTTAATTTTTCATCTTATGAAAGTGTTATTTTCAACAAGGCTTACCTGCAAAGTGTTTTTTTAAACCTTATTACAAATGCTATAAAATATACAAAACCTAGTGTGCCACCTTTAATTCAGATTTCTTCCTTTTTAGAAAATGGTCAAAAATGTTTAGTGTTTAAGGATAACGGAATAGGTATGAATTTAAAGCATGTTGGGGATAAAATTTTTGATTTGAACCAAAGAATCAATTCAGATATTGAAGGAAAAGGAGTTGGCCTTTATATTGTTTCAAATCAATTAAAAAGCCTTGGAGGCGAGATAAGAGTAGAAAGCGAATTGAATAAAGGGTCTACCTTCTTTATCAAGTTCAGGACCAGTCCTTAAGAAGAATACTTGTAGCTGTAGAATCTACTGGCTTTAAAATATCAATATCATTACTGTCATCATATTCGCAACTGCTTAGTGCGATAATTCCTGTGAGTACAATAATACAAAGTAGTAACCTTTTCATGATCTGAACTTTTTAGAAACTTGTCTTATATAAGAACGAGATAAATTTATATTTGGTATTTGATGCTAACTTGCAATAGCGTATCTTTTTACAAAGAAATATAACCATGAAGAAAACACTACTCTTACTGCTTTGTATGGCAGTATTTCAATCCTGTAAAGAAGAATTACAAGTAGCTAATTCAGTCCATATTTCATTTACTTCAGATGTTAGTGAGGCGCCAAAAGATGGCAGATTACTATTGATGTTATCTAATGATGACGAAAAAGAACCCCGTTTTCAAATTAATGATGGTTTAAATGGCCAATTAGTATTTGGAATGAATGTAGACGATATGGCTCCAGGAGCTAAAATAACCTTTGACGATTCTGTGTTTGGCTATCCTTTTTCTAGTTTAGGAGATGTGCCTCCAGGAGAATACAATGTCCAGGCATTGCTAAATGTTTACGAGACATTTAATCTTGAAACAGGTCAAACTGTAAAATTACCTATGGATAATGGCGAAGGTCAACAATGGCAACGTTCTCCAGGTAATTTATACAGTAAACCTTTTAAGATTAGGGTAGCAGATAATGGTATTTCTAATGTTGATGTAGTGTTGGATCAGGTGATTCCACCAATACAGGAACCAGAGGATACGGAGTGGATAAAACATATAAAGATTAAATCTGAAAAACTTTCAAAGTTTTGGGGAAGAGATATGTATCTAGGTGCGCATATTCTTCTGCCTAAAGGATTTAAAGAACATCCGGAAGCAAAGTATCCGCTTATGGTTTTTCAAGGGCATTTCCCAAGTGATTTTGGAGGTTTTAGGACCACGCCGCCAGACTCTAGTTTAGAACCTGAGTATTCGGAGCGTTTTAGTTTAGAAGGTTATAATATCATAGAGCAACAAGAAGCGTATGACTTTTATAAACGTTGGAACGAGCCAGACTTTCCTAGAATGTTGATCATACAAATTCAGCATCCAACTCCTTATTACGATGATTCTTATGCGGTTAATTCTGCAAATCAGGGTCCATACGGAGATGCAATTACTTTTGAGCTTATTCCGCATATAGAAAAGGAATTTAGAGGTTTAGGAGAAGGGTGGGCACGTTTTCTTTATGGCGGCTCAACCGGCGGGTGGGAAGCCTTAGCAGTACAAGTTAAATATCCTGAAGAGTATAATGGTTGTTTTGCAGCTTGTCCTGATCCTATAGATTTTAGAGCGTATTGTCTTACTAACATCTACGAGGATGATAATGCATATTATTATGATAGTGCAAACAAAAAGTTAGAGGTGCCGTCACACAGAGATTACCTAGGTAACATACAATCTACATTACGGCAAGGTAATCACTTGGAACTGGTATTGGGAGATAAGTCGCGTTCTGGTCAGCAATGGGATATCTGGGAGGCAACCTATTCTCCTCAAGGTGATGATGGGTATCCAGTTCGTATCTGGGATAAAATGACAGGTGATATTGATCATTCTGTAGCGGAGTACTGGAAAGAAAATTATGATTTAAGACATATACTAGAAAGGGACTGGGATAAGTTAGGTGAGAATTTAAAAGGGAAAATTCATATCTATTGCGGAGATATGGACAACTACTATTTAAATAATGCGGTGTACTTAATGGAAGATTTTTTAGAAAGTACCTCAGAACCATATTATGATGGAGAAGTCTTATACGGTGATAGGGCAGAGCATTGTTGGAACGGTGACCCAGAACTACCAAATGCTATTACAAGATTACGTTATAATAGCATGTATGTTCCAAAAATCATGAAAAGAATAGCTGAAAGTGCGCCAAAAGGAGCCGATGTAACTAGTTGGAGGTATAAATAATCTTCAATTAAGAGATGCCTGTAGTTTTTTAAAGCTAATAATACAGTTAGATTTAGGGCCTAGGTAGGCTCAGATGTTTCAAATTTCTACTTAGCAAAAAGCTGATTCATGTCTTTAAACGCTTTAAACTCCAGCGCATTTCCTGCAGGGTCTAAAAAGAACATAGTCGCTTGTTCACCAACTTCACCTTTAAACCGTACATAGGGTTCAATTACAAATGTCACCCCTTTGTTGCGTAATTCGGCAGAGAAGCTTTCAAAAATCTCCCAAGGTAGCACCACACCATAATGCGGAACAGGGACATCCTTACCATCCACAGGGTTGCTATGTAGGTTTGTTTGTTCTGCTTTTGGTTTGTAATGAATCACCAGTTGATGGCCAAAAAGATTAAAGTCTACCCAATGATCACTGCTTCGTCCTTCTTCGCAATTCAATATATCTCTATAAAACGTTCTGCAGTCAGCAAGGTTATGAACAGGGATGGCTATATGAAAAGGTGTTACGTTTGACATAAGAAATTTGTTTTATCTAAAATTAAACCTTTTTAGGATGATAGAAAAGCAATTATTTGTTCGTTTACCTCATCTTGGTGCATGGAGTGCCCAAGGCCTTCTGTAGTAATTAGTTTGCTTTGCTTCCAAGATTCATGAACTTGTTTAGATGCGTGATAAGGAGCTATCGTGTCCAATTTATCATGGAATAATAAGCCTTTTTTAGTATTTGTTTTTACGAATCTAGAAGAAGAAAACTCTTTTTCAGTAAAACCAAAACGATTAAACACATACGCTCCCAATGCTTTAGATACGCGGTTATTGAACCCTAGCAAGTGTTTAAAATGCGTAATAATTTCATAAAACTCGGAAGGAGAACCTATGGTAACCATTTTCTCCGTTTTAATAGCTGTGTTAAGGTATTCTGTGTATAAAGCTGTCATGCCACCAACGGAATGTCCTATTATATGTTTTGGGTCATACGTTTGTATTATTGACTCTAGTATTTGAGCATATAAAGGAACATAGAGGTATGTTCCTGTAGAATATCCATGTGCTGGCGCATCAAAGGCTATAATATTATAGCCTTTACGCTTCAAATTTTCAACCAGTTTATGCCATCTCCATGCATTACTTTCCCAGCCATGAATAAGTATAACGGTGTCATTCGATCCTTTCCATCGATACGTTTGTATCGTATGTTCGGCTATTTGTAGTCTTTGGTCTTTTGCTGCATTCAAAAATTCTTCTTGGTGCGGTAGCACTTTTCCCTTCCTTACTTTGCAAAATATGTGAAATGCTTTTTCAGCTGCTTTTTGTGGGTAAAAAAGCGCATATATATTTAGAAAAATCCCATAAATTTTTGGAATTATTTTGTTTAGTATTTTCTTCATGAGTAGTAGTAATAAAAATACAGCAAGCGTTTATTTTGTTGTTAAATCAAAGACTGTCTTTAATTTTTCTCAATCCTCCCTGTTCACTTTCTCCATGCTAAATGCAGGGGTGCAAACGGAAACATACTCGCAAGGTTCATCAAAGGGATTAGAATATTGAACTCTTACGTTACTATCTATTTTAATTGATTCACCAGCTTTTAAAATGAGGGTTTTGTCATTAACTATACACTGTTTTTTTCCTTTAATTACCATGGTGTACTCTTCAAATTCTGGAGTCTGGAAGGGCTCGCTCCAACCTGCTGGGGCAATCATATGGGCAATGCTAAGGTCTTCGTTGCCATCCGTTGCTCGCCCAAAATGTTCTGCAATATATTTATGGTCCTCAGTAGGAACTATAAAGGGTGATTTTTGAACCTGGAATTTTTCGCTCATGACTAAGAAATCTAATTTTAGTAAGTTTTAAGCATCAAATGGAAAAAGTAATGAATTAGTATGGACCAAAACTGATCAAGGCGTAACGGAACTATTTTTTTCAACTAACAACGGTCTTGGCTATGAGTAGTTGCGTGGTTTAGCGATTAATTTTCCAAAGTAGGCGAGAACAAGCAATTATTTATAGTCATTGTTGCCATTTCATTGTTCAATTTATTCAATCAGATTCCTCTTTTCTATTTTTGGGTTTTGAGTAAATTCAGTCAGCGTTTTATTCAGCAATACTTATCAATTCCGCATTCATTTAGGTTTGTTTTTCAATTCAAATTTCGTAAAATTGCTCAAAATAGGACGTAATTATTTTAGGTTTCGCATAATATTATTGAGCTTTCTTTTTCTTTAAATATAAACTTAAAAACCCAGTAGCTACTATAGCTAAAAATAATCTCTGAATCCATATGTTTATTTCACACCCAAATTTATACACAGGACTTTGATTTCCGAAAAAAGTTCCTATTAAATATCCTATCATTATAATTCCAGCTATTAAGAATAAATATTTTCTCATTTTCAATTTTTAATTAGGTTCGTTTTTGGTTTGTTAGTCATTGAATGGCAACTAACAACCAACATTAATCCCAACCTATCATCATGTATTTGATTTTAGCATCATCAGGGATTTGAACTTCTTCTACATTGGTGTTTGCGGTATAACGGAGACTAGCAGGTAATTCAGCCTTATCAATAGTGAAATAAATATCATTGTCTTTAAGCAGTATGACAATATTATTAATTGACGTAATGATTTTTTTGATTTTGTATTTCTCCTTTATCTCCTTAAAAGTGCTATTAATAGTAATTCCGTT
>CALHVP010000184.1 GCA_938038975.1 uncultured Maribacter sp.
TTAGAAACGAATATCCACAGTTTGGAGCTCAAAACTAACAATTGAGAAAAAGCAATTTTCAGTCATCGACAAATCAGTACATCTTTGTATAAACAAAATAGTATCAATCACTTATAAAACATAAAATTATGAAAGCATCAATCACAGCAACAGCAACAGAATCTAGAACAGGACAGTATTTCTCATCTTTTAGTAAAAGCAAAAGAGCCCAATGGGCAGGATACAGACACTTTAATCGCTAATCACGATTTAGACAACACATCAATCATCAAAACAACAATCACAAAAAACAACAATCATGAAAGCATCAATCACAGCAACGGCAACAGAATCTAGAACAGGACAGTATTTCTCATCTTTTAGCAAAAGTAAAAGAGCACAATGGGCAGGATACAGACACTTTAATCGCTAATCACGATTTAGACAACACATCAATCATCAAAACAACGATCACAAAAAACAACAATCATGAAAGCATCAATCACAGCAACAGCAACAGAATCTAGAACAGGACAGTATTTCTCATCTTTTAGTAAAAGTAAAAGAGCACAATGGGCAGGATACAGACACTTTAATCGCTAATCACGATTTAAACAACACATCAACAATCTAAAACAACACTCATGAATACCTTCATCAATCATAATCCAAAGACATCTAGAAAGTTTATTCTCTTTTCTAATCAGCAAGAAAGCAAACGCATAAGATGGTCTAGACCTTCACTTTGCCTCTAATCAGGGTAATAGTAATCATACCAACAAAGGGGATACATTTCATCAATGTATCCCCTTTGTTTTTATCTATAATATGGCACCCTATTCATTTTATGAAAACCTGCACATATATCATTCATAAACCTCAACAATCATCTCTACCTCTACCGCCATATTCCCTGGCAAAGAACCCATACCTACAGCAGCTCTAGCGTGCTTCCCTGCATCACCAAAAACGGCGACCATTAGGTCAGAATAGCCGTTTATAACCTTGGAATGATCCGTAAATTCTGATACGGCATTTACCATACCATTGACTTTTACTATTCGTTTCACTTTATTTAAATTTCCTAACTCTGCTTTTAAAACAGATAGTTGATTAATAGCTACTTCCTTAGCAGCAGCATAACCCTCCTCAACGGTTAAATCTTCTCCAAGCTTACCAACTATATTTTCACCATTAGCTTGCTTAGGTCCTTTGCCAGCTAAAAAAATGAGATTACCTGTCCGGACTGCATGTACATAATTGGCAACGGGAATACCTTGGTCTCTAAGGGTTATTGTTAATTCTTCCAATTTGGCTTCCGGATTGTAATCATTTGGTATCGGTTGCAAGGTGTGCTCCTGAACGGTTTCCTTTATTTCTCTATTTATTTCAGAACCACAAGAAACTGAAAACAATACGATACATCCTAATAACAATAGCTTCATAACATTCATTGATTTACAGGTGTTTATAAATAACAATAGATGATAAAAATATGATAATATGTTAAGGTTCCTCTCTACAGGCTATCATTTAGCTAAAAAACAACAGAAATAATTTCATTTTTATTAGATTAGCGTATTAACCAAACCACTAAATTTAAATTTATATGGAAAATTCCAAGGTAAATGCCAACAGGCTCTTTTATGCCAGTTGTTTCGCATTAATAACCACTGCTTTCTCTTTTGCTATTGCAGCTGGTATTTTAGATCAGCTTAAAACTGAATTAGAGTTAACGGCAAGTCAAACCGGACTTATCACATCAATGTGGTTTCTAGGTTTCCCTATTTCTATGGTTGTAGGTGGGTTAATTTATCATAAAGTAGGCGGCAAGGTTATCATGCAATTTGCATTTTTCGCTCATGCTATTGGTATTATAATGCTAATTTTCTCTGGTAATTACATAGGCTTATTAATTGCAAATCTGTTGATTGGTTTGGGTAATGGTTGTACAGAAGCCGCTTGTAATCCAATGATAGCAGATGCCTATCAAGGGACAAGAATGAGTAAGATGCTAAACCGTTTTCATATGTGGTTCCCAGGAGGGATTGCCATTGGTAGTCTTTTATCAGGTTTCATGACCGATTATGAAATTATGGGTCAAAGTCAAATGTGGTTATTAATGATACCTACAGTAATTTATGCTTATTTGTTTTTTGGACAAGACTGGCCAAAAGCGAAAATACAAGAAGCCGCAGCTATTGGAGTTAATTTAAAATCTATGGTTACCCCGCTATTCCTCTTTATTGGAGTTTGTATGGCACTAACCGCAATTTCTGAATTTGGACCTAACCAATGGGTTGGACTTATTTTAGCAAAAAGTGGAGCACAACCTACATTAGTTTTAGCGTTAACAGCTGGTTTAATGGCCGTAGCGCGCTATTTTGGTGGTGATATGGTAAAGCGATTTGACCAAACTGGAGTTTTATTGGGATCCGCAATTTTAGCAACAATTGGTATTTATCTGTTTAGTACACAAACTGGGGCAATGGCTTATGTTGCCGCCGTAGTTTTTGCATTAGGTATCGCCTATTTCTGGCCTAATATGATTGGATTAGTAGCTACTAAAGTTCCTAAGAGTGGTGCTTTAGGAATGTCTATTATTGGTGCTATTGGAATGTTTGCAAATTCAATTTTCCAACCTATCATTGGAGGATGGATTGATTCTGATAAGGCTGCCACAGCTGCTCAAGGCTTAACTGGTGATGAATTGGAATTAGTATCAGGACAAGCTACATTAGGAACTATGGTCATATTTCCAGGTATTCTGATTGTGCTTTTCACTATACTGTATTTCTGGTTGAAGAATAAAAAAAGTGAGGTAGAAGTAGCAACCGCCTAAACAACGATAATACTATAAAAAATGCCCATACAGAAAACTGTATGGGCATTTTTAGTTTAAACTCGTTATTACTCTATCAACATTTCTAAGATTTCAATCGCCGCATTACTAATTTTGGTGCCTGGTCCAAATACAGCCATTGCTCCGGCATCAAATAAGAATGGGTAATCCTGTTTGGGAACTACACCCCCAACAATGACCATAATATCTTCCCGACCATACTTTTTGAGTTCTTCTATCACTGCCGGCACTAAGGTCTTATGACCTGCCGCCAAAGAAGAAACACCTAAAATGTGTACGTCGTTCTCCACGGCTTGTTTGGCGGCTTCTTGTGGCGTCTGAAACAAGGGACCAATATCCACATCAAAACCTAAGTCGGCATACCCTGTAGCTACTACTTTAGCGCCACGATCATGCCCATCCTGCCCCATTTTCGCAATCATAATACGAGGTCTACGCCCATCTTGCTCTGCAAAAACATCTGCAAGCTCTTGCGCCTTCTTAAAACTAACATCGTTTTTTATTTCTTTGGAATACACTCCTGTAAATGATTTTATTTCTGCTTTATGCCGTCCAAAGGCAACTTCTAAGGCATCACTAATTTCTCCTAAAGTTGCTCTGGCTCTGGCCGCTTCTACTGCTAAAGCTAATAAATTATCGGCAGCTCCACTACCAGCCATTTTATTTTTGGCTGTTATGGTTAGCTTCTGCAAACACCCTTCTACTTCTTTGGTATCCCTCTCTCGCTTTATAGCTTCTAATCTTTCTACCTGCTCCTTACGCACCGCTTGGTTGTCTACTTCCAGTATCTGTAGGTCGTCCTCTTCTTCTAGTCTGTATTTATTTACCCCTACCAGTACATCCTGCGCACTATCCAAACGTGCCTGTTTTCTAGCCGCTGCTTCTTCAATACGCATTTTAGGAATCCCAGCTTCAATGGCTTTTGTCATACCACCCAAATCTTCCACCTCATTCATTAATTCCCATGCTTTGTCCGCAAGCTCTTGGGTTAAAGTTTCTACATAATAACTGCCCGCCCATGGATCAACGGTCTTCGTCATCTTGGTTTCTTCCTGTAAGTATATTTGTGTCTCCCGTGCAATACGCGCAGAGAAATCGGTTGGTAACGCTATGGCCTCGTCCAAGGCATTGGTATGCAAACTCTGCGTACCACCAAAAACTGCTGCAGCTGCTTCTATAGTCGTACGGGCCACATTATTAAACGGGTCTTGTTCTGTTAAACTCCAACCACTTGTTTGGCAATGGGTTCGTAAGGCCAATGATTTTTCGCTTTTAGGGTCAAACTGTTTTACCAATTTAGCCCATAACATACGTGCAGCGCGCATCTTGGCTATTTCCATAAAATGATTCATCCCAATACCCCAAAAGAAGGAAAGTCTAGGGGCAAAATCGTCAATCTTTAAACCCGCTTTTATACCTGTACGAATATATTCTAGTCCGTCTGCAAGCGTATATGCCAACTCTATATGTGCAGGCGCACCTGCTTCATGCATATGATACCCAGATATACTAATACTATTAAACTTAGGCATGAACTGACTCGTGTATTCAAATATATCTGCCACCAGTTGCATAGAAGGTTTTGGAGGATAGATATAGGTATTCCGCACCATAAACTCTTTCAAAATATCGTTCTGGATGGTACCTGCCAAAAATTCCTTAGAAACGCCTTGCTCTTCTGCTGCAACAATATAGTAAGCCATAATTGGCAGTACCGCACCGTTCATGGTCATGGAAACCGACATCTTATCCAAGGGAATTTCATCGAAAAGCAGTTTCATATCCTCAACAGAATCAATAGCAACACCTGCCTTACCTACATCCCCTACCACACGCTCATGATCACTATCGTATCCTCTATGGGTAGGTAAATCAAAAGCAACGGATAAACCTTTTTGACCGCCTTTTAAATTCCGTCTATAAAATGCATTACTCTCTTGTGCAGTAGAAAAACCTGCATACTGGCGAATAGTCCAAGGCCGTCTAACATACATGGTAGAATACGGTCCACGCAAATAAGGTGGAATTCCTGCTGCAAAATTCAAGTGTTCCAACGG
>CALHVP010000185.1 GCA_938038975.1 uncultured Maribacter sp.
AAAATTCTGTGCAAGCATTTCTCCTGAGACTTTACTGTTGTCATCTGCAATTATGATTATATTTTCATCCGTGTAATTGTTTTTAACATAATTAATCATATGTGTTCTAAGCACATCGTCCTCTGTATAGGAGAAAAAAACGTTCTTAAGACTAATATCACTTTTTGCCATAACCGTTGCAATAACAGGCACATTGTACCCAGATGCCTGTACGGCTACTTCCTTTATAGAAGGCGCATCTAATGGCCCAAAAATAGCGTTGTAATCAGAAAGCGTTTCTCTTGCCAAAATCTCCTTGGTCTTGCCAATATTTAATTGGTTATCAAAGGTTTTTACGTCTACAGAGATACCTAAGGATTTTATAGAATCCAGGGCTACTAGAGCGCCTGAATAGATCCCGAGACTGTATTTTAAATCATTCCTGTTCTGTATTGCCCGTGTAACTGTTTTGGTATCGCTCAAATCCCACCTATCTAAACGAAAAGGCAGCAAAAACATGATTTTTGGCCTGTTTTGAGTATTTACACTGTCCAAAAGATTTATCTTATCCAAGATAAGCGCATTTCTTACTTCAAAATCACCCATTTGCTCTTTAGGTAATTTCAGTACCATACCTGCTTTTAAACCATTCTTTAAATCTGGATTAAGTAGCGTTAACTCTTTCCATGACATTCCAAATTTTCTGGTTAGTCGAAACTCGTTCTGTTTGGGCTTTACTTCGTAAAAAATAAAATTATCTGTATTTATTTCGCCAGCGTCTAGCTTTGTTTCAGGAATACGAATAACCATGCCTTCTTTTAAGCCTCCGCGTTCTGTAATTTCCGGATTTAAACGAACAATATCATCTGATTTAACACCAAACTCTTTTTCCAATCTGTAGAAATTCATTTTAGCAGGAACCGTATAAGAAGTAAACAATTGTGTTTGTTGACTATCTACGGTACTTCCGGCAAGCTTAGGCATTAACAACTCGTAACCCTCTGCCAAATAATTTGTGCTTTGAGACAGCGCAGGATTTAATACTAACATACTATCAATGGTAATACCATATTTATGAGCAATACTCCATCTCGTTTCTTTTGGTGCTACTGTATATTTCTCATACGCATTTGGATCTATTGTACTTTTCTCCTCAACTATAGTTTTATACTTTGGAATCTTGATTTCCATTTTTTTCTTCAGCTGTGCAGCATAAAGAATTGGATTGTATTTTTTTATCTCATCCTCCGTTACATTATAACGCTTAGAAATACCATAAAGGGTTTCTCTTTTTCTAACCTTATGCTTTGCAAAACCTATAGGCTCTCTTTTGTTTACCGAGTCCTGTAAAACACCTTGTATCAATTCCGGTACACCCGCGTTGCTCTCAGTTATTTTCTCACTTGCCCCTGGAACAACTAAGATGGTATTAACCGCTAACTTATCACCCGCTTTAATCTCCTTATTATATTTAAGGATACTTTGAGTAGACACGCCATATTTAGCTGCTACACTTGTTAAAGTTTCTCCTTTTTTAACCGCATGTGTAGTAAATTTTTGAGCAAAAAGAGACGTACTAGCTATACAGCAAAGTACAATTGTTACAAAAAGTGTTTTCAAACTATTTTTCATTTTATTCCCATTCTATGGTTGCTGGAGGTTTTGAACTTATATCATATACGACACGATTCACTCCAGGGACTTTATTGATGATATCATTAGACGTTTTTTGTAAAAACTCATAAGGTAAATTAACCCAATCAGCAGTCATACCATCTGTACTTTCCACTGCTCGTAAAGCTACACATTTTTCGTAAGTACGCTCATCTCCCATTACCCCTACACTATTCACTGGAAGCAACATAGCGCCTGCTTGCCAAACCTTGTCATACAATCCCCATTCACGTAAACCATTAATAAATATATAATCCACCTCCTGTAAAATAGCAACTTTCTCTCTAGTAATATCTCCTAAAATACGTATCGCTAATCCTGGTCCAGGAAAAGGATGCCTTCCTAATAAGGCTTTATCTATACCTAAACTGGCACCTACTCTACGCACTTCATCTTTAAATAACATTCTTAATGGCTCTACCACCTTAAGTTTCATATAATCCGGTAATCCGCCTACATTATGGTGACTTTTTATAGTAGCAGAAGGACCTCCTGTTGCTGATACAGATTCTATAACATCTGGATAAATGGTTCCTTGTGCTAGCCACTTTGCATTTTCTACCAAATGAGATTCATCATCAAAAACCTCTACAAAAACACGTCCAATGGTTTTCCTTTTAGTTTCTGGATCACTCTCTCCTTCTAAATCATCCAAAAAACGTGCCGAAGCGTCAACACCTTTTACATTAAGTCCCATTCCTTCGTACTGCTCTAGTACATCATGAAATTCATTTTTTCGAAGCAGTCCATTATTTACAAATATGCAATGCAAGTTCTTACCTATTGCTTTATGCAATAATACTGCAGCCACAGAAGAATCAACTCCTCCAGATAGGCCTAAGATGACTTTTTCATCTCCAATTTTTTCTTTTAGATCAGCTACCGTTGTCTCAACAAATGCGTCAGGCGTCCAAGTTTGTGCAATCCCTGCAATACCAACCAAGAAATTTTCAAGTACTTGTTTACCATCTGTAGAGTGGTAGACTTCTGGATGAAATTGAATACCATACGTATCTTCTCCATCAAATTTAAATGCAGCGTTTTCAACATCATGAGTACTTGCCAGCAATGTCGCATTCTCAGGAAGTCGCTTTATGGTATCAGCATGACTCATCCACACTTGGCTTCCAACAGTTACATTCTTAAGAAACGAACTCTGAGAATTTACATGAGATAAGTTTGCCCTGCCGTACTCCCGAGTATTTGATTTTTCTACACTACCCTCATTAAAGTGCGCCAAGTATTGTGCACCATAACAAACCCCTAAAAGTGGTTTCTTACCTCTTATTTCAGAAAGATCAGGATGCGGTGCATCATCAGCCCTTACAGAAAAAGGAGAACCAGAAAGTATCACTGCTTTGTACTCAGAAAGGTCTTTTGGTGGATTGTTGTACGGTTTTATTTCGGAAAAAATATTGAGCTCTCTAACACGTCTACCTATGAGTTGGGTATACTGGGAACCAAAATCTAGAATTAGGACTTTATTTTGCATCCGCAAAAATAGGAAAATCAAGAATTTGTAGAAGCCTTCTTTAGAGATATTTGTGATAGGTTTTTAACAACTACTAATTCAACCATAAATTATAGGAAATCTAAACAAGAATTACAGTTTAATCTAGAGTCTATTTGAAATACTTAATGTGTTACTTAAAATACAAAGTTCTAAATTGGATTATAGCAAATCATTATAGGAACATACAATTACATTAGGGTTTTATTCCTTTTAATTGTTACATAATAAGAACTCAATGGCGAATAAAACTTAATTAACCTATTACATTATGCAGAAAATGAAACTTATTCTGGCCCTAATTATCTATTATTTCATTACATCATGTGACAATACTTCTCAAGAATTAGATAAAATCTTTGATGAGTCTACAAACGAAAGTTCCAATACAACAGCTATAGCTATACCCATATACAACCAAGCCTATCAAGAAAATTTTGCAGCAGATGCAATTGTTGATATTGTTGCAAATGCAAAAAATGGCTACGTGCTTCTTGACCCTTTTGAGGATAATATATCAGAATCCATAAGCTTGATAAAAGCAAATAGCAATGAAGTAGGCGCCTATATTAGCATAGGCACAGGAGAAAGATACCGTGATGATTATGAAGAACTAAAACCATATTTAGTATCAAAACCATGGGGAGAGTGGCCAGATGAATTTTTTGTAAATAATACTACATCAGGGATCTTAGAAGTGATGAAAAGAAGAATAGATAAAATAGCGACGTGGGGTTATGACTGGGTTGAATTTGATAATATGGATTGGGCTTATGACGATAACAACCGTTCTACATATGGCTTTCAAGTTAGTGAAGAAGAAGGTATAGCTTATTTTCAAGCTCTTTGTGATTACGTTCATAAAAAGGGCATGAAATGTATGGCTAAAAATATGACAGATAATGCTTCTGATTTTGATGGTGTACTTTACGAATCTTATAACACCGAAAAAAATTGGTGGGACCAATCTGGCGCTAAACTTTTCATGGAAGCTGGCAAACTAGTCATTGTTAATCATTACAACGAAAGTGACTGCAACAAGGTCTATGCTGATTATACAGACATTTATACTTCTAATCTTTCCTTCATTTGTGAAGACACAAACTTAAAAAAGTACGTGCATTACAACCAACAATAAACACTCTTATATTGATTAGACAAAGGGTTTCTATAGTGATTTCTATTTAATTTTAGCTCGTAAGTTAGATTTTAAAATCTAGACTTACACTTTAGGTTAAATTAATTAATATACTGGAAATCAATTATATGATACTCTTCCTACAATTTAATTTGAGTTATATGTATAGTCATTTCCATAAATTATATTGAATTAAAATTTTCAGATTCAAACATCCCACAACAAACTAGTAAAGCCGTAAGAGCATCGGATTAAAAATAGAAATTACAATGTTGAAGAAGAATCATTTTAAGTATCTTTAGAATACATTTAGAATTAACTTAATGAAACATATCTCTGCAATAATATTTGGTGCTGCAATAGTAATCGCAGCTTACTTTTTAGGAAACGCATATGTAAATAGGGCAAATCCTCCTCAAATTATTTCCGTTACCGGACTAGGAAATGAAAACTTCACATCAGATTTAATTGTTTGGGAAGGACAATTTTCTACCAATAGCGGCAATCTAAAAGCAGCTTTTGAACAGTTAAATAATGATAAGGATATTGTGCGATCTTATTTAGTTTCTAAAGGTGTTGCCTCAGAAAATATTATTTTTAATAGTGTACAAACAATTGAACAACGTGACAATAAATATGAAAACGGAAACTATGTAGGTAGTATTTTTAGAGGTTACCAATTAATCCAATCTATAAAGATAGAGTCACAAAACGTCGCGGTTATTGAAGGAGTAGCAAGGGAAATTACTGAACTATTAAACAAAGGTGTTCAGTTTAATTCTAACCCACCAAGATATTACTATACAAAATTGGCAGACCTAAAGATAAAAATGATATCTAAGGCTACTGAAGACGCACGCCTTAGAGCTGAAAAAATTGCTGAAAACTCTGGAAGTATATTAGGTGATTTGATCTCTGCCAAAATGGGCGTATTTCAAATTACAGGACAAAATTCTGGAGAAGATTATTCTTGGGGCGGTTCATTCAACACAGCCTCCAAAAACAAAACAGCTTCTATTACTATGAGGTTAGACTATAAAGTAAAGTAAGTAATAACAACTATACTGTAGTAAAGTTTAATTATAGAGGTTACATGAACAAGCGTAAATAACATGAAATGCAAAAGCTTGGGAACCACCCCAAGCTTTTTCTTCGAAATCAAAAACCAACCAAAAACTAATTATCTTAGCGATAATTAAAATCCTTTTTCATAGCATTTATTATATAACAACTCAACTTTAATATACCCTACCCCAAAGTCTATTTATTTTTTTTATATAATGATTATTAAAATGACTGAGCAGTTTTTTAAGGAAGCAAAAGAAGAATTACAAAAAAGCCTTGTAAAAAAAGGACATCCCTTTCGCTATTTCACATTAGCCACAACTGGAGTAGAATCCATAGCGAGGTTACGCACCGTGGTATTAAGGCAAATCACATCTGATTTTAAACTCATATTTTATACTGATAAAAGGTCTAAGAAAGTTACACACATTAAAGAAAACTCAAATGCAAGTCTCCTATTCTACCACCCCAAACTAATGCTTCAACTTAAAATTGAAGGCACTGCTACTATCGTAACCAATCAAAAGGTAATAAAAACCTACTGGAGTGGTATTCAACCTAACAGTAGAAAAGATTATATAACTCAACAAGCGCCTGGAAGTACTATTAAAGACCCTAGTACTGTGGATTATCTTGATGAAGAAAACCACTTTTGTATGGTTGAAATAGAACCTTTTAAGGTTGAATATTTGAAACTAAAGCGACCTAATCATTTAAGGCTTAGATTTTCAAAGAACCAAGATAATTGGGAGGGAGAATTTCTAGTACCTTAAATAACTGTTTGAGATTCATTTATTATTCCATACTTTTTAAAATATCAACAATATCCTTTTCAGTAGTATCAGGATTGATAAAGCAAAAACGACTTACGGTTTCATATCCATCTGCTGTTTTCCACTTTGTTGGTGTTACTAATGCAAATCCATCTGCATGATTTTTATAGGTCCAGTTACGATAGTCGTCCGGCTCCCAACCTTTCCTACGGTAAAGAACGCAAGATAAACTGGGCTCCCTTACCAGTTCTAATAGTGGATTCGCAGTGATAAGTTCTCCTGCTCTATTTGCTAATTTAATTCCCTCTTCAACTGCCCATGCATATTTTTCGGTCCCATGAGTTGCTAAAGAAAACCAAAGTGGCAACCCTCTTAAGCGACGTGTTAATTGTATCTGATAATCAGAGGGGTTAAACCCGTGTGCTCCTTCATCTTTAAATATTTCTAGATAGGAACCTTCTTGTGCATGGGCTGCTTTGGCTTCTTCAGGATTCCTATAAAGCACTGCTCCACAATCATAAGGAGAAAACAACCATTTATGTGGGTCAATTGTTACGCTGTCTGCTCTTTCAATCCCATTAAATAGATGTCTAACTGTTTTTGCTGCCAAAGCTCCTCCTCCGTATGCTGCATCTACATGAAACCATAGCTTCTCTTGAGTACATACCTCAGCAATCCCAGACAAATCATCTATGATACCCGCATTTGTAGTTCCTCCAGTAGCTACAACAGAAAATACACGTGCTTTTTCTCTTTCATCTAGATGATCAATAACCTCTTTTAAAGCACTACCAGTCATTGCATCTTCGCTTTCTACCAGAAGAATATCTACATCAATTACCTTTGCCATAGCCTTAATTGAAGAATGCGCTCCAATAGAGGTAATCATTAAACCTTTTACATTTTGATTCTTTGGATTCTTACGCCACTTTTCACGAGCTGCTACTAAAGCAGAAAGATTAGCTGCGGTACCACCACTCGTAAACACTCCAAAAGCAGGTTTGGGCATTCCTGTTAGAGAAACCAACCATTGCATGGCCTCATTCTCACAAAAAATACCTCCTGCACCTTCCATCCAATACGCACCATGTATGCTCGAAGCAGATGTCACTAAATCGAATAAAATAGCTGCCCTTGTTGGTGAAGCAGGTACAAATGCTAAGTGCCTAGGATGATCAATAGGAACCGTTGCCTTAACCAATACATCTCTAAAAAGTTCAAAAGCTTTTTCTCCTCCAATACCTACATCTGTAACAGTTTCTCCTACTAAACTGCGTAACTCTGCCTCCGTTTTGGGCTTTCCTAATTCCGGATTGGTCTTCGTAATACGATTAATAGCATACTTGACCACATCTAAGGTCATTTCTACCATATCTATATCTATGTCGTGCATACTAAAATTTTAGTTCTATTTTTTTGAATTAAATCCTCCCAACTCATAAGGTACGATAAACAAAGTATCCCTTTCTTTTCCGAAATCCAAAAGTCGTCCTAATGGGTTTTCCTCTTTTACGGTTTCTTTTCCAATAACTACTTCTATGATGTTCGCATCATTACTGTTTATAGGTGGAAGTGAAAAATCATCCTTTGAAAAAATTTCTTTTTTAGGGTTTAATATCTTTATGTTTCCTCCGTAGGTTACATCAGGTAGCATCCAGATTTGCTCGCCAAATTGGCTATTTAACGTATCTGAAAGTGGCTCAAAACCAAAATGAACTGATGACGGAATATTCAATATTTTTTCTACTGGAGTTCGCAACGTTTGAATCACAATAACAGAAACAAATACTACAAACAAATAGGAAGACCATTTCTGAATCGCATTAAATTTCACAGACCGCAAAAGCAGTATCATGAATGGTAATACCAAAGGCAATAACCAACGTTCCTCTACTTTTTGAATATTCATAAACACAAAAAACAGAATTAAAACTAAGAATTGAATCAAGGCTAATTTTGTAAACCAATCAAATTTTGGTCTTTGGAATTTAAGCTTACCAAATGCAAAAGCGACAATAAAAACAACCAATAGTGGCGCTATAAGCTTAAAAACTGTAACGATTAAAGAAAACAAAGGACCAATTACATACAGCTTTGTGTCTAAGCTATTTCCCGTTTTAATGGCAATGCTTTGTCTTAACTCCAAAACATATCCTTCATGCCCCAATAACCAATTCAAATGTGGAGACAAAAAAAGAATCATCAAAAGAACCGATAGTAAAAATTTTCTATCAAAAACTATTTTACGTATCGATGTATCAAAAAAGACGGCGCATCCTAAAGCGACCAAAAAAAGGATATAGTTATACTTAGATAGTATTCCAATACTCAAAACAAGGCCTAAAAGTGAATAATTCATCCATGTTTTTTCATGTAATAATCGCTGTATGATTATAATAGTGACCATAATTGAAAGACATAAGAGTGAGGTATGCGATAGTCTCCGAAAGGTAAAGTCAATAAAAATGGGTAGCAAAACCAGCAATAAAACAGCTAGTTCCGACTTCTTTTTATTGGGAAGAATTTTACTAGCAATATGTGAAATTGCCAGTAGAATACTTGCAAAAATAGTAGCTCTTAGTAAAGAAAAGGAAATCTTCTGCACTCCAAAAACCTGATTTACAAAATATTGCATCCAAGTATACAATGGGGGTTGGTCGTCATAGCCCCATCGCAACCATTGTGAATAATAAGCCTGCTCAGCATCTTCTAGCTCTAAGGCACTTTTAAAAAACGTAATATAGGTAATAGCCAAAAAAGTAAGGAGCGCTAATAGATGTATTCTATTCTTGAAAATGCGCTCAACGAACATAAGTTATGCTGTTGTAAGAATAACGAACTCCTGTTTAAGCGGATCTAAAGCCTTAAATAACATGGGTACAAGTGCTTCACCATATTCCAAATAGAGTTCGGAAAAGTTAAGATTACGTTCTTGTAAAGATTTACCAGGAAACAGTTCGTTCTGTAGCTCAGCCAAACGAGAAACATGATCGGCTAATTTTATTTTTTGGGCTTTTAACAAGCGTTTCTCTAAATTATCAAGTCCTTTTTTCTGCTTTACTTCTTGAGCCTTTACTGCGCCTAAAAATGATTTATCTGTCTGTTCAGCCAAATCATACAAACCTTTAAACTGCTCTTCTAGAATACTTTTCTGAGGTGTGAAATCAATTTCAATATTTGATACTTGTCGTATTTTTTTATTTATAAGTGTATTCTGCTTCAAGAAAATATCTGATATAGAAACATTTAGTTTATCTAGTTTTTCTTTTTGCTTGGTAGTAATCACTAAAGCTGAATTTCTTAGTAGCAACATAGGGAATGGTACTTCCATTGAAGTAAAAGCAGCTTTTAGCTCCAACCAATAAGCAAGTTCTCCACCTCCTCCAATATAACACAAATTAGGAAGAATTACTTCTTGGTAGAGTGGTCTAGAAATAACATTGGGTGAAAATCGTTCTGGATATTTTTCTAACTCCAACACTAATTCTTCACTGGAAAATTCAATTTTAGTATCGTTAACATAATACCTACCATTGCGTTCTAAAATACGTTCTCGTAATCCATCAACTAGATAAAAATAGTTTATTTCCCTAGGATTTACCTGTACTCCATAATCCCCTTCTAAGTTCTGTAGTTTGTCAATGGTTTCTGAAACAACTTGATGAGAAATTTGTTCCATTATATCCTTCTTGGCATATGGAACCAAAAGACTTTTTAAATCAGCATCGTCCCCATCTATAATAACTAAACCATATTCCCCGAATAATGCATTCGCCAAATATCGGGTTGCCTCGGTTAGAGTGTTGTGCTTTATGTAAGCAGCTTCAAAAAGTTCCTTTAATGCTGTCGCATTAACACTAGTCCCTAATAAATCAGCATATGTATTAAGTACTTCTTCTAATCCTTCTGTATTCAAATGCCCAACAGCTCCAGAGGCATCTTTGTTCCATTGAATTTTTTTTCCCTTGAAATTAAAATAATTTATTTCTTCAAAATCATGATCTTCAGTTGCCATCCAATATATAGGAACAAAATGCTGTTCTGGATAGGCTTTCTTTAAGTCCTTACAAAGGTTAATGGTAGATATAATTTTATATAGAAAATAAAGCGGCCCTGTAAATAAATTTAATTGATGACCGGTAACTACAGTAAAGGCATTCTCATCAACTATGGAATTAATATGACTTTGAGTGCATTTAGATATCTGATAATTTTCATATTGATTTAACAATGACTTTTGCAAAACCTTTCTGTTAGCCACAGAAAAACTTGCTTTTTTTTCTGCTATTTGTTTTTGGAATCCGGCTAAGTTTGGAAATCTATTATAAAAAGATGCGAGCTCTTCTTTCTCTGCTAAATAATCACAAATAAGCTTAGAGAAATAGCCTGTATTTTTAAAGGGTAAACAATCAATATCCATAGACATATAAAATCACGGTAAACATCATTGCGGCAAGACCACGAAGCATTAAAAGGAAATTCATATTTAATTTAGACTCAAGTGTCAGAGCATTTAAATTTCGATTATCAAGTAAATTTAAAACTATACCGCCTTACAGTTCCTAAAAATACGTTAATTAGAACAAAATTAATTAGGAACAGTCCTTAGATACATCCTAAGCTAGAATATAAGGGTACTATAAAAATTCTAGAACTCTTCTTGGAAAACAGATTTATTAAACAAGCGACTACATTAGTTTACCAACGGAAGTCATTTAATCACTAAAAACAAAGTAAACTAGGATTATTTAGGAGTAAAGCGAATATGCAAGTCTATTAGAGAAAAGGAAATAGCAAAGGATAAGATTTCCAAATATTTTGTTAGATTTGATACCATACCATAGAACCAATTCACATGAAGAAAATTTTACTTATTCTTTTCTTATCTATTCCATTTTTAGCCATTTCTCAATTAAAATCCCCATCTGATTTTTTGGGCTATGAATTGGGTAGTGAATTTACTAGGCATCATCAAGTACTAGACTATTATGAATACTTGGCAGCGCAAGAGCCAAATCGTATGGTATTAAAAGAGTATGGTAAAACCAATGAACGCAGACGATTGGTTTTGGCTTACGTTTCTTCTGCTTCTAATATGAGCTCGTTAGAAAACATTCGTAATGAACATCTAAAGAATACAAAAGGAGAAGGAGAACCAGATAAAGCAATTGTTTGGTTAAGTTATAATGTACATGGCAACGAAAGCGTAAGCACAGAAGCCTCCATGCTAACTATCTATGACTTGCTGACAAAGAAAAGTGATTATTTAGAAAATACAGTTGTAATCATAGACCCCTGCATTAACCCAGATGGTAGAGATCGATATGTAAATTGGTACAACCAGTATAAAAATACTCCAAATAATGTAGATCCTAATTCTAAGGAGCACTATGAAGGTTGGTGGAGCGGTAGAAGTAATCATTATATGTTTGATTTAAACCGAGATTGGGCTTGGCTAACTCAGATTGAAAGTCAGCAACGCTTAAAAGAATTTAATAAGTGGCTTCCTCATGTTCATGTAGATTTTCATGAACAAGGTGTAAATAACCCATACTATTTTGCGCCAGCAGCGGAGCCTTACCATGAAGTAATCACAGATTTTCAACGTGATTTTCAGCAAACCACAGGTAAAAACCATGCCAAATATTTTGATGCAAATGGCTGGTTCTACTTTACTAAAGAAGTGTTTGATTTATTGTATCCAAGTTATGGAGACACCTACCCTACTTTTAATGGCGGTATTGGTATGACTTACGAACAAGGTGGTAGTGGCCGTGCGGGTCTTGGTATTATTACCAACATTGGTGACACCCTTACACTAAAAGACCGGATTGACCATCATTACACAACTGGACTTTCTACCGTAGAAGTGGCCAATAAGAATGCACAGCGCCTTAACGATGAGTTCAAAAAATTCTATCAAAACAAGGATTTTAAATACAAAAACTATGTTTTAAATGGTAATCCTGATAAGCTCATCGCTTTAGGAAAACTGTTAGAACAACATGAAATTGAGTATGGTTTTGGAACTAATGGAACTGTAAAGGGTTATAACTATACTACTGGATTAAATGGTAGTATGAAAGTATCAGAAAATAGTATGGTAGTGCCTACTAATCAATCCAAAGGAACGCTGGTTAAAGTGCTATTTGAACCTCAGACTAAACTCAGTGATTCTGTTACGTATGACATTACTGCATGGTCTCTACCCTATGCTTATGGTTTGGATGCTATTGCTTCAGAAAATTCAATTACTAGTACAAAAGGAGGATGGACGATTAAACCACCATTGGGATCCATAGTTACTGAATCTAATTACGCCTATATCGCTGATTGGAATAGTTTATCAGATGCCAAATTTTTAGCGTCCCTTCTTAAACATGATATTAAAGTTCGTACCGCACATAAACCATTCTCTGTGGACGGTAACTCTTTTGAACGCGGTAGCTTAATCATTACAAAGGCCGATAATAAATATCATAAAGATTTTGTAGGTACTATGAAATCCATTTTAAAAGACCACTTATTGATAGACCTAAAAGTAGCCACAACCGGATTTGTTGACAGTGGTAATGACTTTGGGTCAAGTTCTGTAGAGATGATTCCAGATGTACATATTGCTATTTTATCTGGCGAGCCAACCAGTACACTTCGATTTGGAGAAATTTGGCACTTTTTCGAGCAACAACTTAACTACCC
Organism: uncultured Maribacter sp.; assembly: GCA_938038975.1. GTDB lineage: Bacteria > Bacteroidota > Bacteroidia > Flavobacteriales > Flavobacteriaceae > Maribacter. Next base: position 12,839 of record CALHVP010000185.1, read on the forward strand.
TATTTCAGTACTAGATGAGAGTTATTTTAACCGAATAGATTTATCTGAATATGATGTCCTAATCCTACCAGATGGTTGGGGATATAAAAGTTTCTTAAAAGAAAATACCACCAAAAAGATTAAAGATTGGGTAAGTGCCGGAGGCAAACTAATAGCAATGGGTGGGGCAATAGACGTGCTATCGAATGAGGATGGTTTTAGCATAAAGAAAAAAGAAATCGTAAAAGACACTACCATAAGTCTTTCCTCTTTTGATGTTACAGAAAGGGAACGAATTAAATCTAGTATTACAGGAGCTATTTTTAAAGCTACCGTGGATGCAACCAATCCATTAGCATATGGATACAAGAACAACTACTTCACTTTAAAACTAGGTAACCGCTCATTTGACTACTTGGATAATGGTAGCGCTGTTTATCTAGCTAACGGTCAGAATGCCCCGTTCTCTGGCTTTGCCGGAAGCGAAGCCATAAAGGCAATTAATAAATCCTTGGTTTTTGGAACGCAACGTATGGGACGCGGACACGTTATTTACATGGTTGATAACCCTTTGTTTAGAGGTTTTTGGGAGAATGGAAAATTATTTTTCGCCAATGCCCTTTTTATGGTTAACTAACTTAAAAACGAATCAAAATGAAAGAATATAAAGTTGAAACACTTATTTATTATAGTAAACCTACTTTTGACACCAAGCATATAGCAAAGTCTTCAAAAATAGAAATCCAAGAAAAACTAGATGAGTATTCCAAAGATGGCTGGAGACTAGCCTCAACAGACGCTACTAACTTTGGCTTAGCGGTTTATATTTATCTATATTTTGAACGGTAATTTAGGCCCTAGGTAAATCCAATACAAACACTTAAAACATTTAAATTATTTTAGTTAGATAAAAACCTCTAATTCTCAATACACGGAATATAGGGGTGATTTCTACCAAAAAGCCCTGTATCTTGCCAACATATTTTAAGTTGTTCCGTTCTATTAATCATCGAGATATGAATTAGCGAACGATATTAAACAAAACCGTTATGGCCAACGATTCTGAGCATATAGGCAAACTTGCCGAAAAATTAGAGCAATTATTAAGAAAGCAAGAGCGCTTTGATATTGAGATAAATGAGCTTAGAAAAGATATCTTAAAGTTAAGGAACTCATCTTTAGAGGAAAGCACAAGTATAACTCCTGCGCAAAAGGAAGTTAGTACAATTGCAGCAGAAAACAACAGCTCAAATCAACTGGAAACTGTTGATTTTGTTGGTTCGGAAATGACGGAAAAAAAGCCTCTTCCAGTTAAAAAACAAGTAGCTCCAATTCCTAAAAAGCCAAGGAGAAAATCTAATTTAGAAAAGTTTATTGGTGAAAATCTAATAAACAAAATAGGTATTTTAATTACGATTATTGGGGTTGTTATCGGTGGTAAGTATTCCATAGAAAATAATCTAATTAGTCCTTTGACGCGTATAATTCTTGGCTATGTCCTTGGTTTAGGGTTAATAGGTTTTGGTATTAAATTAAAAGCAAAATATACCAGCTATAGCGCTGTACTTATTAGTGGTGCTTTAGCTATAATGTATTTCATCACCTATGCTGGGTACAGTTTCTATGAACTTTTCCCTCAAGTATTTGCATTTGGTCTCATGCTCATTTTTACTGTTTTTGGCGTTGTAGCAGCTCTTAATTACAACAAACAGGTTATTGCACATATTGGCTTAGTTGGTGCGTATGCAGTGCCCTTTTTATTAAGTAATGACTCGGGAAATATCACTGTTCTATTTAGCTACATGGTTATTATTAATTTAGGAATACTAGTTATATCGTTAAAAAAATATTGGAAATCTTTGTACTATGTCGCATTTGCTTTTACTTGGCTACTATATATGGGTTGGCGCATCTTCTCTTATAGATCAACAGAACACTTTCAAGTTGCTTTAGTTTTTGCTGTACTATTCTTTCTCATATTTTACGGTACTTTTCTTGGTTATAAATTGATAAAATCTGAAAAATTTAAAGTTTCTGACGTGTTTATGCTCTTGCTAAATTCCTTTATTTTTTACGCGATTGGATTCAGTTTGTTAGAAGCACATGAAACGGGGAAAAACCTATTAGGAGTATTTACGTTAGCTAACGCGGTAGTCCATTTTGGAGTAACCACTTTAATCTATAAAAAGAATCTTGGTGACAAAAACTTATTTTATCTAGCTGCTGGTTTAGTACTCACATTTATAACCATAGCCATACCTGTGCAATTAGATGGGAATTGGGTGACCCTTTTATGGGCAGCAGAAGCGGCTTTATTATTTTGGATAGGCAGGTCTAAAAACGTTAAGGCCTATGAATACATGTCTTATCCACTTATGGTTTTAGCTTTCTTTAGCCTTACACATGATTGGGGAGACGCTTATGGTGTAAATTATTTATATAATGAAGCGTCTCAAAAGCTTCCTACTATCTTAAATAGCACATTTTTAACTTCCTTATTATTTTTAGTCGCTTTTGGATTCATTAACTGGGTTCAAGGCAAGTACGAATTTATTTTAGCAAACGGAAAGAAAGGTTTCATGGCCAAAGTGATGGTATTTTGTATTCCAAGTATTTTGCTTTTTGTGTTGTTTAGTGCATTCTACTTAGAGATTGAATACTATTTCTCCAAGTTATATCATGCATCTGAAATAATGCTTCAAGATGCAGATGGGTACGATATGAATAATCGTAATTACAACATCAACGATATGAAAAGCATATGGCTTATCATATATAGTCTTTTGTTTATTAGCCTCTTAAGTATAACCAATAGCCTTAAGCTCAAAAACAGAGCACTTGGTATAACTACCTTAATCTTAGCAATAATAGGAGGATGTATATTTTTAACTGGAGGACTGTATACGTTAAGCGAGCTAAGAGACAATTATTTAAATGGAGATTTGACTGAATATTATACTATTACAAACTATAATCTTTGGATACGTTATGTAGCATTCGCCTTTTATGGCCTTTTAGTATATGTAATTCATAAATTAATACGTCAAGACTTTATACGCATCAATTTTAAAATACCGTTTGAGCTGCTTGTACATACAAGTATTCTATGGATTTTAAGCAGTGAACTTATCAACTGGATGGATATAGCCGAATCCGACCAATCTTATAAACTAGGCTTAAGTATTTTATGGGGCGTGTATGCACTGGTGTTGATTATTCTAGGTATTTGGAAAAATAAAAAATACTTACGCGTAAGCGCTATTATGCTGTTTGGGATTACGTTAATAAAATTATTTTTCTACGATATCGCATCGCTTAATACCATTTCAAAAACCATTGTATTTGTATCCTTAGGGTTATTGCTTTTAATAATCTCATTCTTGTACAACAAATACAAACATAAAATTACAGACGAAAATGAAGAATAAGTTTATTTACTTTTTCCTGTTTCTAATGCCATGTATAATTTTTGCACAATTAAGCGAATATGACTGGCAGGCGCCCTTGAGTAAAACAACAGATACTTGGCACGTTGTTCCGCTTAACACTAGCATTTTTGAAAAAACAAAAGATGATTTCTCGGATATTCGTATGTATGGAATAACGGAGAAAGACACTTTAGAAGTCCCGTTTGTTTTAAAATCTTCAGCACCATCTGGAATTGAAGAAGAAATAACATTTAAACTTATTAATAGTACCTCAAATGCTAGCGGTTACTTTTACACCTATGCGGTGCCCGTTGAACAGGCTATTAATAAAATAGAACTTTCATTTAAGAATGATAATTTTGATTGGAACCTAGATTTGGAAGGAAGTCAAAATCAAAACCAATGGTTTACCATTTTAGAAGATTACAGAATAGTATCTATAAAAAATGGTCAAACAAATTATACTTTTTCGAATCTTGTTTTTCCTAATGCTAAATACGCTTATTTAAGGATACATATAAAAGGAAGTGACAAACCCATGTTAGCATCTTCTAGTATTCTTTCCAATAAAGTCATACCAGCCACTTATATTACTTATCCCACAAAAGAAAATACTATCTCCCAAAAAGGAAAAGCAACAGTAATAGATATAGACCTTAAGGGACGACTCCCCATTAGTTATTTAAAAATAAATGTTTTAGATGATTATGACTATTACAGACCTGTTACTGTTTCTTATGTGACTGATAGCGTAAAAACGGAAAAAGGATGGAAGTATACGTATAGAAATTTATTCTCTAGTACCCTAACTTCATTAGAAGATACAGGTTTCAAATTCAGAAACACATTACTGAATAAAATAAAAATACGAATTGAGAACTATGACAATCCAGCATTAAAAATAGGAACAATAGATATAAAAGGATACTCCTATGAGCTCGTAGGTCGTTTCACTGAGCCTGCTCAGTACTACTTAGTTTATGGTAATAAAAACGCTTACGCACCTCGTTACGATTTACAACAAACAGGTTTCGAGCTACCTTCAAACTCAACTGTTTTAGTTGCCGGAAATGAAGAAGAAATTAAGAAGCCAATAGTTGAAGTACAGCCACCTCTTTTTGAAAATAAGTGGTGGTTATGGGCTATTATGGGAATCGTCATTTTAGTACTAGGAGGCGCTACCTTAAAAATGATGAAGGAAAAGAACTAGTATGTTTTTAAAATGTTCTAATTTCAAGATGTAAAAATCCAAATAATGAGCTCAATGCATATTATTCATCAAGGGGAAGACAGCTATAAAAGAACAGATGATTTTCTTAAAAAGGAAAAAGAAATTAGACAACAAATCGATTTGGAATACAAAATTTTAATCGGTACAGAAAAAAATATTCTTAGACGTATAAAACTTTGGATACGCAAGCAAACACTGCTCCATAAGACTTTATCCAAATTAAATTCAAAAGACGTTTTATTCTTAGTCCAAACGAGCAATTAGTTCTGTCCACTCATGATTAAAGAATCTTTCAAACTAAACAAAAGCCCTTACACATTATAAACCCTAGGCAGGCTCTCCATATAAGTCAAAATCAGCAGCCTCAGTAATCTTTATGTTTACAAATTCTCCTTGTTTTACGTAATGTTTTGCTGCGTCTATTAAAACCTCGTTATCTACATCTGGTGAATCAAACTCTGTTCTACCAACAAAATAGTTCCCTTCCTTGCGGTCTATAATGCAACGAAAAGTTTCTCCAATTTTTTGTTGATTTAATTCCCATGAAATTTGAGATTGTATCTCCATAATCTCATTAGCACGTTCTTGCTTTACCTCCTCAGGCACATTATCCTCTAAACTATATGCGTGTGTGTTTTCCTCATGACTATATGTAAAACAGCCCAATCGTTCAAAACGCATTTCTTCTACCCATTTCTTCAAGGTTTGAAAATCTTCCTCGGTTTCACCTGGATAACCAACTATTAAAGTTGTTCTAATCGTCATCTCTGGAACTGCTGCCCTAAAATCCTGTAATAATTTTGTAGTTTTTGCCTGTGTCGTTCCTCTGCGCATACTTTTAAGAATACTATCTGCAATATGTTGCAAAGGAATATCCAAGTAATTACAAATTTTAGCTTCACGGTTCATTACATCCAATACATCCATTGGGAATCCGGTTGGAAATGCGTAATGCAAACGAATCCATTCAATCCCATCTACCTTTACTAAATTTTCAAGAAGTTCCGCAAGATTTCTCTTTTTGTATAAGTCTAATCCGTAGTATGTAAGATCTTGTGCAATTAAAACCAATTCTTTAACCCCTTTCGCAGCTAGTTTTTCGGCTTCGATAATTAAATTCTCAATGGGCTTACTTTTATGCTTACCTCGCATTAATGGTATAGCACAAAAAGAGCAAGGACGATCGCAGCCCTCTGCTATTTTTAAATAAGCATAGTTTTTAGGTGTTGTAGTCAAACGCTCACCAATAAGTTCGTGCTTATAATCAGCGCCAAGCGCTTTAAGTAAATTTGGCAACTCACTTGTTCCAAAGTACTCATCTACATTAGGAATTTCCTTTTGTAGGTCCGGCTTATAACGCTCACTAAGACATCCAGTCACAAAAACCTTATCTACGGTGCCTGCCTCCTTCTTCTCCACATATTCCAAAATAGTATTTATGCTTTCCTCTTTAGCGTTGGCAATAAAACCGCAGGTATTAATAACAACTACATTGCCTTCCTCTTCATGCACGACCTCTTTATTGTTGGCTTTCAATTGCCCCATAAGTACTTCAGAATCATAAACATTCTTACTACAACCTAGGGTTACTACATTGATTTTGTTCTTCTTAAGTGATTTTGTACGCATAGCTTTTTAATGGGCTGCAAAAATACGATATGGTTACCGAACAAGTCGTGTTTCATACCATTTCTTTGATTTTTACGTTAAACTAAAGCATCAAATCGATGTCTAACTAAAAATTACCAATGACAAATAGAGTTTTTTTAATTCTTTTGATTATTTCGGTTGCTATTTTGAGCTGCTCTAAAGACTCTGCAAATAAAGAAACCACAAATTCAGTAGCTAGAGAAGCATATTTTCCTCCTATTGGTACTGATGATTGGGAAACGATTTCTCCTACCGAATTAGATTGGAACGAGGAAGCAATACAGCCCTTGTTAGATTATTTAGACTCAAAAGGTACGAAGTCCTTTCTAGTCTTAAAAAATGGTAGAATTGTGATAGAATCCTACTTTAATGAAAGTGATGCTTTAGAAAACAATGCTTGGAATTCTACAGCTAAAACACTGACTGCTATGTGTATTGGCATTGCCCAAGAAGAAGGTTTTTTATCTATAAATGATAGTTCTGCAGATTATTTAGGTACTGGATGGTCTAGTCTTACTCTAGAACAAGAAGACAGCATAACTATTCGCAACCACATGACTATGACCACAGGACTAGATTACAACGTGGAGAATAACTTCTGTACCGATGTGGAATGTTTTACCTATCTAAATGAACCTGAAGCTGATTGGTACTATCATCAAGGTGCTTATACTGTTTTAAACAACATACTGACCGCTGCAGTTGGACAAAGTTCTACGCTTTATTTTAATCAAAAGATTAAAGATAAAATAGGTATGCAAGGTGCATTTGTAACTGTTGGTTTTAATAAAATTTATTTTAGTACAGCACGTAGCATGGCACGTTTTGGAATTCTAAACTTAAATAAAGGAATCTGGGATGGAACAGCTATACTCCAGAATTCTAATTACTTTAATGCAATGACGAGTTCTTCTCAAAACCTTAACCCTGCATACGGGTACCTTTATTGGCTTAATGGTAAAGACGCCTATCGTGTTCCTAGTTCTGAGTCAGCGTTTTCAGGAAAATTAATACCCAATGCTCCAAACGACTTGTATGCAGGTCTTGGTGCGAATGACCAAAAACTATACGTTGTTCCAAGTGAACAATTAGTAGTTATTAGAATGGGTGCAGATGCTAGCCAGGGCAACCTTGGCCCATCTAGTTTTGATAATGAATTATGGGGTTTGTTAAATGATGTTCTTTCGAACTAGTTTATAAATTATCAATATCAACCTACTTAAGAACAGGTTAGAAACTACCTTACTAAGTACTCGCCACCACTATTAAAAACAAATTAAATAACACTTATCTATCTACTATAGTTAGGAGATTCTTTTGTAATGGTAACATCATGTGGATGACTCTCATTAATACCACTTGCAGTAATTTTAACAAAACGACCTGTTTCTTTTAAAGTATCAATATCTTTTGCTCCACAGTAGCCCATTCCTGCACGAAGTCCACCAACAAATTGATGTATACTTTCAAAAAGGTCGCCCTTGTATGGAACCCGTCCTACAATTCCTTCAGGGACTAGTTTTTTAATATCGTCTTCAACATCTTGAAAATAACGGTCCTTTGAACCTTGTTTCATAGCCTCAACAGAACCCATTCCGCGATAAGATTTAAACTTTCTACCCTCATAGATAATCGTCTCACCTGGAGATTCTTTTGTACCTGCCAGAAGCGAACCTAACATTACCGTATCTGCACCAGCTGCTATCGCTTTAGGAATATCACCTGTATATCTGATTCCACCATCAGCAATAACGGGAACACCAGAGCCTTTTATGGCAGCTGCAACTTCTAATACTGCTGAAAATTGAGGAAAACCTACTCCTGCAACCACACGAGTTGTACAAATAGAACCTGGACCAATACCAACTTTAACAGCATCTGCTCCCGCTGCCACTAAATATTTTGCCGCTTCTCCAGTTGCTATATTACCAACGATTACGTCTAAGTCCGGAAAACGTGCTTTAACGGCTTTCAGCACTTCCACCACTCCCTTTGTGTGCCCATGCGCAGTATCTATGACTACTGCATCTACACCGGCGGCAACCAAGGCTGCAGCCCTATCGGGAGCATCTGCCGTAACTCCTAAAGCTGCTGCAACACGCAATCTACCGTACTGATCTTTATTCGCACTAGGCTTTTGAGTAAGCTTGGTAATATCTCTAAAGGTAATTAGACCAACTAGTTTTTTATCACCGTCAACAACAGGGAGTTTTTCAATCTTATATTCTTGTAAAATATCTTCAGCCTCAGAAAGTGAAGTTCCTACTGCAGCCGTAACTAAATTTTCTGAAGTCATAACTTCAGAAATAGGACGGTCATTATTTTTTTCGAATCGTAAATCTCTGTTAGTAACTATTCCAAGTAATTTCCCATCCTCATCTACAATTGGAATACCACCAATACTATGCTCTTTCATATGAGCCTTTGCATCACTAACCTTAGAGTCTAAAGGCATAGTTACCGGATCTAAAATCATTCCGCTTTCTGCACGTTTTACTTTTCTGACTTTTATAGCTTGCTGCTCTATCGTCATGTTTTTATGAAGCACACCAATACCACCTTCTTGTGCAATGGCAATAGCCATTCTACTTTCAGTAACCGTATCCATAGCTGCCGAAACAATAGGAACGTTGATTGTAATGTTACGTGTAAACTTAGATTTAATACTAACTTCTCTTGGTAGAATTTCTGAATAAGCTGGGACTAAAAGTACGTCGTCGTACGTTAGACCTTCTCCGAGAATTTTGTTTAGATGAGCTTCCATGCAATTAGAGATTTAATTGCGTGCAAATATAGTGCATTTTATTGGTTTATGATGAAACCACATATGACGGCTCTAGTTTAAAACACAAGTTTTAACACCCAAATTTATACCCTCAAAGAAATAGATTCGAACTACACACAACTTAAACTGCGTTTTCAATAAAATCGCATTTTATAAAAACTCCATGTTAGTTTATAGTTTGAATTGTAAAGTGGTATAAAATGTTCTTGGTTCCGATGGAATAATACCAGGTCCAGGATAACCCGTAGCTCTTCTTGTAAAATAGCTATTATCCAACAGATTATTTACCCCAGCTTCTAACTTCCATTTTTTATAAGAATATGATAATGAGAAATCCATGATATCATATGCCGGTATTTCCCCTTCTATACCTCTTTGGTTGTCGTTCACATCTTGTAATGCATTCGTAGCATCTGTAAATTGGTTCGATAGATATGTATATTGCAAACTCCCCAAAAGATTACCGTAGCCAAAGTTAATTCCTGTTTTTAAATTTACATCTGGAATAAACTCTACTTGATTCCCTTCTACATTAGTTTCTTCTGAAGATAAATATTCGGACTTAGTTAATGCCAAATTCATGAAATAGTTTATTTTCAGTTTATCTATGGATGGAAAAAAAGTTTCTTTAAGACTCCAATTTCCAAAACTTTCTAGACCATACATAAATGCGGTTCCTATATTCCCACGAAAACGAATTATTCTGCCAGTTTCTACCACCTCTCCTACTGCATTCGTGCGAGTTTCACTCTTTAAAACCTCTCCTAGCCGATTATCATAAAGCAAACCAAAAACACTAACATCATAAGAAAGCGTATTTTTAAATCTACCCCTAGCCCCAATATCTGCTGTAAATCCATCTTCATCTGATATGTTTTCATCTACTTGAAAAGAAGGGTTTACTACTCTAATATCACTAAACGTTACCGATCTATAGTTTTGAGAAAAATTACCATAGAGTTCAACACTTGGAGCTACTTTATAGGTGGCACCTAAACCTAATAATAAAAATGTGCGATCAAATGTTCTGTCATCAGCAATATCCTCATTTAGTAGCGGATTACCCGCTAAATCCAATACTACATTTTTATAACTACCCATACTTTCTGTCTTAATATGTTCTAAGCGAAAACCCGGTGTAAGTGTAAATTTAGGGGTAATATTAAAGATATTCTCTCCAAAGAATGCCATATTAAAATTTGGAAAATCGAACTGTGATTGCCGCTCATAGTTTGGAAAATCGGCGTCCGCAAAAGCAAAGTCAGCGTTCCCTACAACAGATCCAGGACCTTGTCTTTGATCATTTGTTGTCTTATATATTTTAGAACCCAATAGCAAGGCTGATTCTGTTTCACCCAAAATATATCGGGTTAAAATACGAGACTCTACTCCCCAATTTTGAAAATTATCTACTAACAGTTCCCTTGGTTCAGAAATGTCATCTGGTTGTGAAACTCTATTTGTTCTAAACCCAACTGCACTTCTAGATGCATCCAAGCCAAACACATTTAAACTAAAATCTGTCTTATTTGAAAATTTATGATCAAACCTCAATGAGTAGAGTCGCCAATCAACATCAAACCAGTTGCGTTCTCGATTACTAAAAGTGGGGTCTTCAATAAACTGGGCATCTGTTAACCCTCCAGGTTGTTTTGCCAAATAGTTCAAGAACGTAGTTTCTAGGGTTAGTTTGGTTTTATCGGAAACCTGATACCCCACATGAGCAAAATAATTTCTACTATTAAAACTAGAGTTAGGCCTAAACCCATTTCCTTCCTTATAATTAAAGTAGGTATAATAACTTAGCTTTCCAGCTGTTCCGCTTAGGCTATTAAAACTAGTTTTTAAATTAAAAGATCCTAATGTTTGTCTACTTATCCATTCTACTTTTTTATCGGTAACTGGTTTTTTAAACTTAAAGTTAACTAAACCTCCAAACTGGGTACCGTATTGTAAAGAAGCTGCTCCTCGTATGACTTGAATTTCTTGTAATGCCTCAGCTGGTGGCGTGTAATAGCTCTCAGGATACCCTAATACGTCTGCACTAATATCATAACCGTTTTGTCGCGTATTAAAGTTGGCTGTACGGTTAGGGTCTAAACCTCGTCCTCCAATATTTAATTGCAATCCTGCATCACCACTGTCATATATATTAAGACCTGCAACCTGACTATAAATTTGTCTTGGGTTATTTGCTGCTAAATTTCCTGTAATACCCTCTAAAAGAACCACCTCTGTTTTTTTACCAGCATATATGGCCGTCCCTTCCACTTTTTTTAATTGTTTTAATGCAAAAACCTCCTCTCTTTTCTGGGTTAAAACCACTTCAGAGAGGCTTTCTGTTTGCAATTTTATTAGTTGAATAGTAAAAGCAAAAGGCGTATCAAACAACAACTCCTTCTCCATCACCTCGTATTCATAAGCAAAGGACACTACCGTATATTTACCACCAGGTACATTTTCAAATATAAAGCGGCCATTATCATCTGTAGTCTCTAAACGTTGCAGCTGCTTCAAGTACACCTCTGCATACGCTATTGGCGAACCCTCCGTATCAGTAACAGTTCCTGAAATAGTAAGCTGACCCAGTAATGGGAAAGTGAAAAGTAATAGGGCGATACAACTAAATTCCTTTAATCTCATCTTTAAATGGAGCGATCCAATTTTTATGTTTAAATGACTCTTTTTCTTGCCCTAAATCTACATTAGGATCAATATAAGTGGTGCTTAACCTTCCGTTGAGCGTAACTTGACAATCTACGTAGACTTGCACTTTTTTATGACCGTCAGCCTCAAAA
>CALHVP010000186.1 GCA_938038975.1 uncultured Maribacter sp.
GATGTAAAATATTCCTCATGATATTAAGATTTTGGGGTTATACCTCAAAGTTGCAAAAAGGTTTTTACCCAATACTTAATAAAAATTCATAGGTTTTTGATGTTTTCAAGGAAGAATGATGAAAAACATAGGATAATGTGAATTCACATTGAAAATGAAGTCAAATAGATTACAAAATGTAATACATGCAACAAACGATGACTTGGTACAATAATTATAATATATTGGTTAAGTGGTACACATTTTACGATAAGCTGTCAAAAATGCAATGTATAAGCGAATAAATATCTAACAATTATTACAAACCAGTTGAGGGTATAAAACTGAAGTTCTTGAAGTTACTTTATTTTAAGACGTACGAACTAAGCGCTACCTTTAAATTGAAGACCATCTTTTGAATTAGACCCTTAGGTTATATAATGAGTAATTTGAACGCTAAGCACTATACGATTAAACCAGAAAAGAGGAATGAACCGTTTTAGCCAATTATCCATAGTTTTTTTACTACTGTTCTGCTGCCTGCTAGCATGTAAACCCTCAACTAAATCTGCTACGGTAGAAGAAACAAAAAAACCAAACATTGTATTCCTCTTTGCGGATGACCAAACTTTTGCAACAGTAAATGCACTAGGGAATAAAGAAATATACACTCCCAACCTAGACCGCATGGCAAAAGCAGGTACTACATTTACACATGGGTATAACATGGGTGGTTGGCATGGTGCCATTTGTGTAGCATCACGATCTATGATTATTTCTGGAGCCTATTTATGGAATGCCAAAGAGAAAGCTTCATTATGGGGTGTCAGGGACAGTACAGCACTTAAAGAAACGTGGCCTAAACTTATGGAAAAAGAGGGTTATGATACCTACATGACAGGGAAGTGGCATGTGCAGGCACCTGCCGATATAATTTTTTCCCGTACAGAACATATACGTCCTGGAATGCCTGGAGACCGAAGAGGTGAACTTTCAGCCGCTTTTAAAAAATGGAAAAAGGAATCTGGTGATATGAAGGATTGGAACAACTATCTCCCCATGGAATATGCCCGTCCTACAAGTAAAGATGATACAGAATGGTCCCCTACTGATACCTTACAAGGTGGTTTTTGGGAAGGTGGCACCCATTGGAGCGAAGTAGTACGTAACGATGCTATAGATTTTATAAATCAGGCCAAAACCAAAGAAAATCCTTTTTTTATGTATTTGTCCTTTAATGCACCACATGATCCTAGGCAAGCCCCGCAAAGGTTTCTAGATATGTACCCTGTGGATTCTATAAAAGTACCTGAAAGTTTTTTACCAGAATATCCTTTTAAAGAGGCTATTGGAAACCAATCCACATTAAGAGATGAAGCGCTTGCTCCTTTTCCTAGAACAGCACATGCCGTACAAAAGCACCGTCAAGAATACTATGCCATCATTTCTCATTTAGATGAGCAAATTGGTAAAATTCTGGATGCCTTAGAGGCATCTGGAGAAATAGACAATACCTATATATTCTTTGGAGCAGACCATGGACTTTCCGTAGGACATCATGGATTAATAGGCAAACAAAGCCTGTTTGACCATAGTATTCGAATTCCTCTAATGGTGATGGGGCCAGATGTTCCCAAAAACAAACAGCTACCGCAAGATGTCTACCTACAAGATATTATGGCCACCAGTCTGGATTTGGCTGGTACTGAGAAACCAAACTACGTACAATTTAATAGTTTTAAAGATATACTTAACGGAGAAAACACTGTAGGACACTATAATGGTATTTATGGCGCTTACATGAACCTGCAACGTATGATACGCAAAGACGGATATAAACTTTTGGTCTATCCAACAATTGATAAGGTGCTATTATTTGACCTAGAAGCTGATCCAAATGAAATGAAGGATTTAGCAAATAATTCAAAGTATACAGAAAAGGTAGCGTCACTATTTAACGACCTTATGAAGTTGCAGAAAACTATGAACGATTCCTTAGACTTAAAGGATACCTATAAAAAAGTAGTAAATCTACCCTGAACGATACATAAATAACTAAAACATAACGTTTGTTGATGGTGCTACGGTACTATGAATTTTATGGCTCACCTACTGTACTATCCTAATTTGAGAATGCCCTAAACTGCTCTTATCTAACTGTATTTGAGTTGTGATGCGCTCTTTTAAGGCACCTACATGAGAAATAACACCAACGGAACGATCACCTTCGTTTTGCATTTTTTCTAAAATAGTAATTGCCTGGTCTAAAGTTTCTGGATCTAAGGTTCCAAAGCCTTCATCAATAAAGAGTGATTCTATTTTTACGTTTCTAGAAGCGATATCTGATAAAGCAAATGCCATTGCCAAACTTACCAAAAACGTCTCCCCTCCAGACAATGTGCGTACCGATCGGCGCGCATTTCCCATGTATGTATCAAAAATCTTTAGGGTATCGCTTTTTTCTGCCTCGTTTGCTGTAGGGATATCAAGTATATACCTATCTGTAAATTGAGATAAACGCTTGTTCGCATATCCAATGAGCTGTTCCAAGGTTAAATCCTGAACAAAATTAGAAAACTTATTACCGTAAGAATCCCCAATTAAATCATTCATGGTTTTCCATAGTAACTGGTCTTTCTTTAAGTTATCTAATTCTATTTGTATCTTTTTATAACCTTCTCTAGTCTTTTCGTCATTCTCCAATACTTGTGAAAGCTTACCCATGCTCATGGACAATGTCTCCCATTTTTCTTTAGACGCATTAAAATTAACACCCAATTGTTCTGGGCTCATACTGGTTTCGTCTTTTTCTAAGAGTACTTTTAATATGTTACTATTAGCAGTTTCTTTTTCAGACAAAAGCATTTTCCAGCTATCTAATTCGGTTTTTTTATCTCTATAACTCTTGGCAGTTTCCTCAGACAAAATAGCAGTGCGTAACTGTTGTAAATCCTTAATATTTTCCTGCTCTAAAATAGAATCAAGTTTCTTGTGAAAATCAATTTCTTCCTGTGCTATCTTTTTCATTTCCTTAGAAATAGACATCGTTTGGATTTCCAAAGTTTTTAAAGAAGTCGTGGATTGGATAATTTGAGTACTTAACCTAGTAGATTCTGCATCAATATCTGTACCTCCATACCTCTTTGCAAGCTCCCGCTTAGCGTTCCCATAATCGGCTAACGCTTTTTCCCAAAGGGTTAATGGTTCTGATAGTTCCTTTAAGATAACACCTATAGAAAATGCAGGTTTTACATCTTGTAAGAGCTGAACACGTTCGTCCAATGTATTTTTTTGTAATTGAAATCTTGATATATCATCTTGAACATTCCATTCTAATCTAGATAACATGGCCTGCAACGGAGTTTCTATCTCTGAAACTTCTTTTGTTTTTAATTGAATTTCTGACTTAATACGTTCTATCTCCCCTGCTCTAAACTTATTATTCTCCTGTAGACTAATACTTAATTTTACATTTTTGTCTAGTAACAATTCCTTATCCTTTAATCTATCTTCGTTTACATCAAAATTAGGTGCGTCAGTGGCAAATGGATGTTCTAAAGCCCCACACAACGGACAAGGTTCTTGGTCTTTTAACTTTAAACGCTGCTCATCTAAACTCTGATGCATACGTTGGTGGTCTAAAATTTTCTTTAATTCTCTAACTTGGCTTCGTAAAACCACCTGTTCTTTTTCAAGTGATTCTAAGGATGTACTATTATTTTTTAAATTCTCCTGTTCTCTTAGAAGCTGATTACCTGTATTGCCTAGCTCTTTCTTTATCCGTGTAAGTTGCTGCTGCTTCTCAATAGCCAAACTGGCTGTTTCTTGAGCTACACGTAACCGCTCCAATTCTTGCTCCAATTCCTTTAACGAAACTACTCCAGATGCAGATACCTGTTCAGCAACAGATAGTTGCAAACGCTTAACCATTGTTTTAAGCGCATCTGGCGTGTCTGCTAATTCTATTTCATAAGTATGCTCTCGTATTCTTCTTAACTGCCCATTTAATTGATTTTCATAGAGTACGGCTTCCTCTTTTTTAGACTTTTCTACTGCTTGTAAACCAATAATACTACTTCTAAAATGCTCAAGTTTAGTACTGGCATTTTCGCTAGTAACTATTTCGCTTGTTAGCTTTTCTATTGAGTTTAAAAAGGATTTCAATACAACCTCTTCCGCTGCTTTCTTCTCTTGAATATCCTTCTGTTGCTGTTCTATTTTCTGATATTCTTTTTTTGCTAAATCATAAGCTTGAAGATGTACAGCATATTTCGCTAGCTGCTCATGTTTAATTAGAAGTGACTTTTTATCTTCAAAATCTTTGAAGAATTGGTTTAACTTTATTGCCTTTTCAGCTAAATTCTCCTGTTCCTTTTGAGCTTCAACCCTTTTTTTTCGTGTCTCAATTTTGTCGCGTTGTTCCTCATAAGACTTAAGGACGTTTGGTTTTTCCAATACCATAGCCTTTAAATCCGCCTTGTATTTCACTACCTCCTCTTTTGTTAAAAAGTGAATAGTATCCAAACCAGCTTCCTTTAATTCTACTTTCTTTTTAACCGCCGCATACCTCTGAAACACCGCCCTACCAATATTCCGGTAAGACTTTGCCCCTGTAATATCCTCTAGTAATTTATTTCGCTCATTTCTTGGAGCTTGTAACAGCTTACTAAATTCACCCTGTGAAAGCACCATTGCCTTAACAAATTGCTCATAACTAAGACGAATTAGTTCCTCATTTTTATCTGGTGTCTTGGTTCCAGATTCTAAAATAGTTCCTGAAATTACATCTACGAGCTCTTGTTTTCTAGCATTTAGATTATTGTTACGATTCCGTTCTATAGACCAATGACTACGGTAGGTTTTTTCGTTAACCAGGTACTCAACCTCAGCGTAGCAGCTAGACGTATTTCGCGTCATAATACCACCATCCTCTTCTAAAACCGTGTTTGTAACAGTACGCTCTACACGAGCAATACGGTTATAGAGCGCTAAAGTGATGACATCTAACAAACTAGATTTACCCGAACCTGTTGGGCCGGTAATTGCAAATAATCCAGCCTCGGCCAAGATACCGTTGGCAAAATCTATTTCGTGTTCTCCTTTTAAGGAGTGTATGTTTTGGAACCTTATTTTTAAGATTTTCATCTGCCTACAAATTAAGTTCCTGTAAAATATCACGAAAAGCAGCTTTTAGCTCATCTGTATTTTCGAGTCCTGATTGCAATTCTAACTTCTTTTCAAACATTTGAATAGGAGTTACATCCGCAACATCTGTACCTACTGCAAAAGCGTCACTAGCACCTCTTATCTTATTTTTAAAATTAAGACGAGATTTTACAATTTGTAATTTAGAGTTGGATTGATTGGAAATAAAAGCCTCAAAAGCTTGTCGCCTCTCTAAACTCTCCGTTTCCTCGTTTACTATAATTTCTACTAAAGATGGCAGCGGAGTTTCCTCGGTATAGGATACTATTTTACTTTGCACTTCATCTAAATTTCCTTCAAAGGCTAAAAGGTTTCTTTGCTTAGGTATTGCTAGTATTTCTATATTTTCAATTTTATTGTTTTTTACAGTAAGAATATTCACCTGCTTTTGGTCCTTTTTCTCAGAGAAACTCAGTGAAATTGGTGACCCGCAATAATAGATATGTTCTTCTACTGATATAGCCTGTGGTTTATGAATATGCCCCAAGGCCACATAATTTGGAATTCCTTGAAACATGGCAGCTGAAACCCCAGCCTGATTTCCGATTTGGATATCTCGCTCGCTCTCAGATACGGTACTCCCTTGCACAAACAAATGCCCCATGACTATAAAAAAAACATCTGTATGATGTAGTTGATAATAAGAATTGATATTTGAAAAATAGGTTTGAAGTCCAGCTTTGATTTGCTCAATTTTGGTAGCATAGGTTTCTCCAGCAACGGACTTCCTAATATCACGATCTTTTAAGAATGGTATCGTAGCAACAACCAGCTTTTCTTCCTTTGCTTGTACAGTAATGAACATATCTGCTATATCTTCCGTAGCACCGCCAATTACTGTAATATCAAAAGCATTTAAAAGCTCCTTTGGAGCATTGAGAACCGCAGCAGAGTCATGGTTCCCACCAGTGATAATAATTTTACAATCCAAAGACACGAATTGCCTAAGCACATTATAATATTGTTTAAAAGCAGCTTGGGACGGGTTGGCTTGGTCAAAAACATCACCCGAGACTAATAGTACATCAATCTCATTCGTCTTGATACAAGAAATTAACCAATCAAAAAAGAGGTTCAGGTCTTCTGCAAGATCATACTTATGAAGTTGTTTGCCAATATGCCAATCTGATGTATGGAGAATTTTCATGTAACGAAACGCATTTTTCTATCAATCTATAATATTATGGATTTCCTGATAAACAGCACGATTTTGATATATAAAAATACATGGATTCTTTAAAAACATCACTTTCAGGAGAAAAGGGAAAATAGCTAACTTACACGTATCTCTAAGCTTGTACTAAGAACAGAAGAGGCACCTCCACGTACGGATCCTGATACGGGCATGGTATTCTGATAACTTGCACTGGAACAAATAGGAAAGTACATATTAGATGTTCGTATACCGTTACTTGGATCATAACCTATCCATCCCGCTCCCGGAAGAAATACCTCTGTCCAGCCATGGAGTTCGTACGTTGGCTTTTCCACATCTACATAAAAATAACCACTCACAAAACGTGCAGCCATACCATAGTGTCGTAATAACTGAATTTGCATCCAAGCTAAGTCTCTACAGGAGGCTATTTTTAAACGAAATGTTTCATCTGGTAAATACGGTTCCCCAATATCTCTAATTTCTAGTTTAAAGTCATTGTGAATTTGCTGTGTCAAATCAATTAAAAAGGAAAGCGTATTGCCTTTTGCACCAGCGGTTATCGCATTACCGTACCCTATCAAAGCCTCTCCAATAGTTATTTTTTCTGTATACGGTTGTAGCAGTTTCTTTAGTTCAAGGCTATACTCAAAAGGTATTTGGTTATAGCTTGGCGGTGCTATCAGGAAATTAAATGGGTTATATGGTTTTGTAATTAATACCGAGGTTGCCTTTATGCTCAATTTATCATGCATGCCCTCATACCAACTAAAGTGAACTGTATTATTTTCTGCATCAATTTGTTCAGAAATACCCATGGGTTCAGGCGAGATTTGCAAACTAAAACTAGATAGCTCCGCATAAGGGGTGTGCCTTGGCTTAAACCTAAAATAATGGGGCTCTAAAAACACTGCCGAAGCGTAGGTATATTCCGTTTCGTGGATAATTTCAATTCGCATAAAAGGTACTATTGAAGTTTGGTAATATGTTACTAAAATTAGATTATCAACGTTTTATTGATTTTGATTCTGTATCGGTACTTGATTGTTTGTGTTTGAAAAGAAAGATTCGTAAACAGCAACAGAAACTTCATTCAGTTTTTTCTGAAAGCCATCAACATACTCATGCAATCCACCTTCAAATATATCGTTAATATCAGCAAATTCGAGCTCAGCTTTAAGCTTACCCAATTGCTTCTCTGCACTGTTAGTAAAGCCAGTTTCGTTACCTGTTATTGCTTTCAAAGACTTTTCAGCCTCTATTAAACAGAAGTACATTGAACGTGGAAATACCTTATCCAATATAAGAAATTCAGAAATCTTCAATGGGGTCAATTTTCCATGTTTCTTTCTGTACATATCATATGCAGAAACAGATTTTAGTAATGCAGCCCATTGTGACAAATCAAATGGTGTACCTACTGCTTGTGGAGTTGAAAGTAAAATATGGTATTTTACGTCCAATACACGTGAGGTTTTATCTGCTCGTTCTATCAACTGACCAATTTTACCAAAATGCCAACCATCATTACGCGAAATAGAGATTGCCAAAATGCCATACAATAGTTGACAACCTTCCTTTACTGTTTTAAAAAAAAGACGAGGATCTTTCTCTTGCCATCTTTTTTTCTCCAAGCCTTCCTTTACAAAATAATAGAGGTAATTAATTTGTTCCCAAACCTCTTTAGTTATCTCCGGTCTAATAGCACGAGCATTTTCACGTGCGTTGCAAATAGAATTATACAGAGAATTTGGGTTTTGAGGATCAAAACCTAGGAAGTAAATTACTTTTTCTTTCTCTACATTTTCATATAAAGATTCGTATAAAGGCCAATCACCTGTTATCATTACTAGTGGTTTCCATTGCTGGACCGCATCAGGAGCAGATTCTAAAGAAAGATTAAAATTGACATCCATAAAGCGAGCATAATTTTCAGCCCGTTCAAGATATCTGTTCATCCAATACATGGTATCCGCAATTCTACTTAGCATAGTTCTGTTTTAATTTGAAAATTCTCTAATGATTTTTTGTTGGAGTTGAAATGTTATCTGATTGTAGATACTAACTATCTAGAACCCAAGTGTCCTTACTACCTCCACCTTGTGAGGAGTTAACCACTAAAGACCCCTTTTTCAAAGCTACTCTTGTTAGAGCTCCTGGTATTACCTTAATATCCTTTCCATAAAGAACATAAGGACGAAGATCAACGTGTCTTCCTTCAATGGTATTATCACACAGCGTAGGAACCCTAGATAGATTAATCATAGGTTGAGCGATATAATTTCTTGGGTTATTTTTGATTTTAATAACAAACTCGTCCTGTTCCTTCTTAGTGGAATGAGGACCGATAAGCATTCCATATCCTCCGGAACCATCGCTCTGTTTTACCACCAACTGAGAAATATTCTCAAGAACGTATTTACAATCTTGAGATTCTGCACAGATATATGTTTTAATATTAGGTATTAAAGCTTCTTCACCTAAATAATATTTTATTAATCTTGGAATGTAGGCATATACAGCTTTATCATCTGCCACTCCAGCACCGGGAGCATTTACTAAAACTACATTACCCTTTAAGTATGCTTTAAAAAGTCCTGGAGTTCCAAGTAGAGAGTCTTTATTGAATACTGAAGGGTCTATAAATTCATCATCGACCCTGCGGTATATTACATCTACTTTTTGAAGGCCTTTTGTGGTCATCATATACACAAAATCATCTTGCACCACTAAATCCCGTCCTTCAGCCAATTCTGCTCCCATCTGTTGGGCTAAATACGCATGTTCAAAGTAAGCCGAATTATAAATTCCTGGTGTTAAAACCACAATATTTGGTTTATCTACTGTTGTGAGGGATTCCAACATATCCCTTAGGTAATGTGAATAATCATGTACCGGTCGCACATGCAGTTTTTCAAACATTTCTGGGAATGTTCGTTTTAAAATTTCCCTATTCTCCAACATATAAGAAACTCCAGACGGACACCTTAAATTATCCTCTAACACATAGAACTTTCCATCCCCGCCCCTAATAAGGTCTGTGCCCGAAATATGACTCCAAACGTTCTGTGGTGGTTTGAGCCCAATACATTCTTTTAAATAACTTGCACTAGAAAGCACGAGTTCCTTTGGAATTATTTTATCCTTTAAAACTTTTTGGTCGTTATATATATCATCTATAAATAGGTTTAACGCAACTATCCTTTGTTGAAGTGCTTTGGATAGGGTATCCCAATCCGCTCCACTTACGATTCTTGGAATAATATCCAAGGGTAGTATACGTTCAACTCCTTGGTTATCACTATATACATTAAAAGTCATCCCCATAGATAATTGTGCACGATCTGTGGAATGCTGGAGTAAGCTTAGTTTCTTTAAACTTAGGCTTTCCAAACTACGTTTAAAAAGTTCATAACTTGGACGAACATCGCTGACATCCTTGAACATTTCGTCATAAAATCCGCTAATTTGATAGTCACTGAAATCTACTTTTGGCATATATGTATAAAGGTTTTAAGGCGTGTACAAAACCGTAAATGGCAAACTGAACAATTAAAAGTTGTAATGGAAGTGTTGCTTGGAATCTAACAACGTCTATAAGGTACAACGAATTACTGAGATTTTGTGCGTGACACCCTATTAAATCTCATAAGTTCTTCAAAATCACTATAATTCCTGAGCAATAAACCCTTAAAACGGAACTGTAAAACAAATCAAATCATCTGCCTAAAAAACCTTGTTTTAACAAGCTTAAACACTGAAAAGTTTAACGCTTAATCCACAACAATTCGTGAATAAAACTCATTTTTTTTGCTACTGCCGGACTTATAACAAAAGGATACACATCTGGAATTCCCATAGCTCTATTGATGCTATTTACCGCAAAGGAAAGCGGTCTACATTCGTGTACGATTGTTTCAAAATCTGCGATGCTATAAGGATCAAAAGTAACGGAAGCCTTCATGCTCTTGTTCCTGTTGGTTGGATTTACTTTTATACCAAAAAAATGAGCGGTTTCTACCATATCCATAACATGAAGGTAATGCGCCCAGGTCTCCGCCCAATCTTCCCAAGGGTGAGAAGTAGCATATTTGCTGATGAAAGATTCCCTCCAATTCTTGGGTGCGCCATTTTTGTAATAGTCCTGAAGCGAATCGCTATAATTTATTTCTTCGTTACCGAAAATAATTCTAAACTCGGATAGGAATGATTCATCAGCAGCTACCAATCGCTCCCAGAAATAATGTCCAACTTCATGCCTTAAATGACCTATTAAGGTTCTATAGGGCTCATCCAATTCTTTTCGTATTTGTTCTCTAAGAACAGCATCTGCTTCCCTTAATAATATGGTGATTACTCCGCTAGCGTGACCAGTCATGATATTAGGATTACTCTTCTTTACAATGAAATCAAAACATAAGCCATCATTGTTTATCATTTTACTAGGCAGATCCAAACCTATCTTCTGTAATTGATATATTAATCTATGTTTAGCAACCTCAAGATTTTTCCACTTGGGAAAATTACGGGTATCCGAAAGATTTGGAATAGTTCTATTTAGTTGACATGCAGAACAATACTCCTGTTCATCATCTTTTTTCAGTAGCCAATTACAAACCTCGTGTTCTTTGTTTTTACAGTATTTATATGCAATATTTTCACGGTCCGAAATTAAAGCCTCGATTGCGGGGTCAAAGGTTAGCATAATCCGATCATCATCCCTGTAACCACAAACATGTCCGCAATTATCACATTGATTATTCTCAAAGTATAAGGGGTAACTACAATGTCCGCATTCAAATATTTTCATAATACTACCTAAACTTATAATGTGTTACTCCTAGGATGTAATAGCTAATAGTACGGCAACAATAAGACGTTATCAACTTTAAACAAAGATGCTACATATTTTGGAAGATTCGTGTAAAAAATTAGTAGAAAACAACAGGGTTAAGATTTTGATTTAAGTTTTTAAATTTACGCCCAATTCTAGTTTAACTTATTAATAGTAATCGATTAATTATCAATTAATTAAAAGCGATTTTGTATCTAAAATAATTTTCATTTTTTTAGGTGACAGATATTCGAAATACCGTTCCGTAATCGCAAAAGATTCATTTAGAATAACAATAGCAGGAAGTGAAAATGAAACTCCTTCTCTGGAAGCCAATAACAGCGCTATCTCATGCACTGGATTTCTTTTTTTTCCGAATTCTTTGTTTAAAAATAGTTGTCCGTCAAAAGGAATTTCATTTGTAGTCTCGGCATTCATTTTTACCGCATAATAATCGGTATTTAAGGTGGAAATGACAGTTGGGTCTTTAAATGCTGCGTTATCCATTTTTTTGCAATAGGCACACCAATCGACATAAAAATCGATGAACACTTTTTTTGGTTTTATAGCCAATGAATCCTCTAGCTGTTCAAAAGTAAGCCAATTTATAGCGCTGTCCTGTCCCCAAGATAACGAGATTACACCGCAAACAAGTATCAATAAAATTCTATGTTTCCATCGATTCATGTTGTTCTTATTTGTACTGTAAAAATTATAGAACACATTTTACTATTTAGTTTTTACTCTTGAATTTTAGCTATTCTTATCTCACTTCTAACATCTACTATCTCTAATCTATCAATCAATGCAACTTACCAATTTTCACACCAAAGAAAAAAGTCCTAGGTGCTCCTGGACCATACACATAATCTGAATCTCGTGTGGAACCCCTATCAAAATCATCTTGATAACTATTAAATATATTCTTCACACCTAATGAAAATGTCATCATGAAGTTTTCATTAAAATCCACATGAGATTCCAGCTTTAGGTTCAAATCAAAGAAGGCATCGGAGTCGTTCAATTGTAAAAAACCAGTATCACTAAGTACTCTAGGAACGGTCATACGGCCCGTATACGTTCCCGTAATATCTACATTAAAAAGTTCACTAGGAATCCAAGCAGTATTCAAGTAGCCATAGAAATTAGGGTTTCTAACAAATTCATCTACAAGAATATCCGTTTCGCCAAGGGTTCCCTCAGTTTCAAATAAGAGTTGAGGCGCATCGTATTCCGCCTTCTGTAACGTACCACCCAACTGAAGTTGCCACTTAGGATTAGGAGATACACCAAGCTCAAAATTAGCCCCATATACTTTTGCCCCCTTCCCATTACGAACCTCTTCAAGTATAGAACCATTTTCCAATACCGCACCGGTGCTCACTAAAGTGAAAGGGTCTTCCAAGGTGGTAAAAAAACCTTCCAACAGAAAATCTAATTGTAACAGTTGTATATTTTTAGAATAATTAAAGGAACCAGTGTATGCGTTAGAATATTCCGTATCCAAATCGTTAGACAGAATCACAAACTGAGGCTCACCTCCTACACTGGAGATATGTAAGTCTTCATTAAAAGCCTGTGGTGCCCGAAAACCTCTTGCATAGCCGCCTCTAAATTTTAAATCTTTTAAAAGTTGATAGAAGACCGTTAACCTTGGTGAAAATGCAGTCTGATTGATAGCTACACCTCTATCAATTCCGCCAATGGAATAATCGCCATCTACTTGCACGTTGTCTAAGCGAGTACCTACTAATAGGGTAAATTTATCGGTTGGTTTCCACTCATATTGCGCATAACCACCTAAGGAATTTACACTTTGATCAATCAAACGATTATAACCAGGAATCTGGTCCTCGGTCTCAGTATGGTTCAATTCAATACCAACAGTCAGTACATCATTATTTTTAAATCCTTTTGTAAACTGTACTCCATTTACCCAAGCAAGGTCTCTAGTACTACCAAAAGCATTATTTGCCAAAACACTATCCTGCCTTGTGCGTCCTCCTCCAAGACCTCCATAGTAACTATCCCTATTCGTGTATGAAGCTGAAGAATAGCCCTGAAACTGACTGGTATTATCCTGACTATTGACTTCATAATCTATACCGCCAATAAAGGTATCATGGTCTAGTTCCTCTGTGATATCTGTAAATTGGGGTGATAAACTTAGCTTGTTGCCTCCTCTACGATACTCACGTATGGCAGTTAAATTTACAGATAATCGACTCCGCTCATTAGGCCGCGCGAATGCCTTTGCCCCCACTGTATTGTTACGTAGTTCTACCAGTTCCGTAAAGCCATCATCATTGGCGTCCCAAGCTTCACGATTGCGATAGGTTCCAAAAAGTGTTACCCCACTATTCAAATCGTCTGCCACAACCGAAGTATTAAATGTTAGCATACGGTCCGCAGCTTCACCATTAATTAAAGCTAAGTTGGACCCAATTTCCCAAGTATTTAATATGGGATCTTTTGTAATTACATTTACCGTTCCTGCAATGGCATTAGAACCATACAAGGCAGAACCTCCACTGCGAACCACTTCTATTCTTTCTATAATGTTGGTTGGAATTTGCTCTAAACCGTACACCCCTAATAAAGAAGAGAATACAGGTCTACTATTTAATAAAACCTGGGTATACCCACCTGCTAGTCCATTTAGCCGTACTTGAGTAAAGCCACAGTTTTGACAATTTGTTTCCACACGCACGCCAGGAGCATAGTTGAGTCCGTCTGCGACAGAAAGCGATTGTGTGGCATTAAGTAACCTTGGCTTTATGGTTGAAACCACCACAGGTGCATTTTTACGTTCCACTCTGTTTCTAGTAGCACTAACCACTACCTCATCTAAACCTAGGGCATCTTTTAATAGCTCAAAATCCAATGTGATTCGCTCCTTATCAGCTACAATAATCTGTTTTATCATACTTCTGTAACCCTGTGAACTTACCTGTATTCTATGTGTTCCTGCAGGCAGTTTTAATTCATAAAAGCCGACTCCATTAGCGCTTACTCCTTTTCCAATGTGCTGAACATAAATGCTACTAAATGGCACCGCTTCCCCGTGAGCAGTAATGTTTCCCTTAAGAATTGCGGTTGGAGCTTGTGCATGAATCATCGAAAATGATACCAGGACCCCTACTAAGAGGAAACTAATTAAAATTCTCATTTTATTTTTATAAATATTGAATATAATATTTAGGCAAACCTAATTATTTATTATTGAAATATAAAATGTATCTTTATAGTTTATATAAAAATTATGTTTACACAGTCCGAAGAAAATTATTTGAAAGCTATATTTCAACTACAGGAAGAAATAGAAGGTGGTATCTCTACCAGTAGTCTTTCAGAAAAATTAGAAACCAAAGCAGCTTCTGTTACGGAGATGCTAAAAAGGCTTTCCGACAAGGAGTTGGTGGATTACCAAAAATATTATGGTGTTCAATTAACTGAGAGTGGCCGAAAACAGGCCTTGCTTATTGTTAGAAAACATAGGCTATGGGAATATTTTTTAGTAGAACGATTAAACTTTAATTGGGACGAGGTGCATGAAGTCGCAGAGCAATTAGAACATATAAAATCCCCTAAATTAGTAGAGGAATTAGATTCTTTTTTAGGTCGTCCAGAATATGACCCGCATGGTGACCCTATACCTGATAAGCATGGGAAATTACCGAAATCCCCAACAAAGAAATTATCCCAATTAAAGCTTGGAGACCACGGTATCTGCAAAGGATTTAACGATAACTCTTCGGCATTTTTACAATTCTTAGATAAACAAAATATTGGTTTACACACGCCTATTGAAGTGCTTCATATTGAAACATTTGATGAAAGTATGACTATAAAGATTGCTCAAAGAGAGGTGCTCTTATCTAAAACGGCAACGGATAACATTTACATAGATAATATAGCCACTGAAGCTTAAAAATACTAAAAAACCAAAATGAAACAACTCTTTATCCTCGTATTTGTGATTATTCTTTGCACTAGTTGTCAAGACGAAAAAAAAGTGCAAAACGGAAAACTTAAGGTGGTGACGACCACCACCATGATTACCGATTTGGTTCGTAATATTGGAGGAGATTCTATAGATGTGCAAGGATTAATGGGGAGTGGTGTAGATCCACACCTCTATAAAGCTAGTGAAGGTGATGTATCCAAATTATCAAACGCCGATGTGGTGTTTTACAGTGGCCTTCATTTAGAAGGAAAATTAGTGGATGTTTTTGAAAAAATGGGAAATACGACCAATACCATAGCCTTGGCTGAAATATTGGACAAAAATAAATTAATCGGTTCTGAATATTTTGCCTCTAATTACGACCCGCATATTTGGTTTAACATTCAATATTGGAAGCAACTGACAAATTACCTTACCCAAGAGCTAAGTAAGCTCAATCCGGAAAATGCTAGTTTTTTCCAAAAGAACAGTGCTAGGTATTTACTACAATTAGATACACTTGAAACTGATATTATAAAAACCATAGCTGCGCTTCCAAAGGAAAAACGCATACTTGTTACGGCCCATGATGCCTTCAATTATTTTGGAGAAGCATACGGATTTGAAGTGGTAGGATTACAAGGCCTAAGCACCGCTACAGAAGCAGGAGTTCAAGATGTACAAAACTTGGCAAAACTGATTATCGATAAAAAAGTAAAAGCCATTTTTGTAGAGACTAGCGTACCAAAACGTACCATTGAGGCCTTGCAGCAAGCTGTTTTATCCAAAGGTTTTGAAGTAGAAATTGGTGGCACCTTATACTCTGATGCTTTAGGAAATGCTGGCACAGAAGAAGGGAGCTATTTAGGCATGTTTAAGTATAATGTGGATACGATTGTAGAGGCTTTACATTAGGTAATGGAATTACAATAAAATGACTGCTCAACATTGTAAATAATAGTTAGATAAAAAGAATCATATGAACACTAATCTTCCTGCAATACAAATAGATGACCTTACAGTAGCCTACGACTATAAGCCGGTTTTATGGGATATAGATTTGGTTATTCCTGAAGGGGTTCTAATGGCCATAGTAGGACCTAATGGCGCAGGAAAATCTACTTTAATAAAGTCCATTTTAGGTATTATAAAACCAATTGCTGGCACCGTTCAAGTTTTTGGAGCCCCTTATAAGAAACAAGTGGACAAAGTCGCGTATGTTCCACAAAAGGGAAGTGTAGACTGGGATTTTCCAACAACTGCATTAGATGTGGTTATGATGGGAACCTATGGTAGTTTGGGTTGGATTAAACGACCGGGACAAAAAGAAAAGAAGGCATCTTTGGAGGCATTGGAAAAAGTAGGAATGCTTGAATTTAAAAGTAGACAAATTAGTCAGCTTAGTGGCGGACAACAACAGCGTATTTTTCTTGCTCGGGCCTTAGTACAAAATGCGGCCATCTATCTAATGGATGAACCCTTTCAAGGTGTAGACGCCACTACCGAAAAAGCGATTATAAACATATTAAAAGAATTACGTCAAGCAGGGAAAACGCTTATAGTTGTTCACCACGATTTACAGACCGTACCTGAGTATTTTGACTGGGTTACCTTTCTCAATGTAAAAGGTATCGCATCAGGACCTGTAATGGATATTTTTAATGATGACAATCTGACGAAAACCTACGGGATAAACTATAAAGTAGCGGTAAATCAGTAGGTATGGAACTAATGGATTTCTTCACGGACTATACCTTGCGAACCATTACGCTTGGCACCGCTATTTTAGGGGCCATTTGTGGTATGCTGGGCAGTTTTGCAGTACTACGTAAACAGAGTCTTTTAGGAGATGCTATTTCGCATGCGGCCTTACCGGGAATTGCGATTGCATTTCTAATTACAGGCGTTAAAGATGCTAATTACATTTTGCTTGGTGCACTCGTTAGTGGTCTAATAGGAACCTTTTGGATTAAAGGTATTGTGAAGCGAACACGCCTAAAAAGTGATACAGCATTAGGACTTATTCTCTCGCTATTTTTCGGTTTTGGAATGCTCCTACTCACCTTCATACAAAAAATGCCAAATGCGAATCAGGCAGGACTAGATAAATATTTGTTTGGACAGGCTGCTACCTTGGTAGAAAAAGATGTGTGGATTATGGCAGTAGTCACAGGTGTTAGTCTTCTTGTACTCCTCTTATTCTGGAAAGAACTTAAGCTTTTATTATTTGATGAAGATTATACCAAAACCTTAGGTTTTAATACGCGATTTTTAGATATTTTAATCACCACATTTATTGTTTTAGCAATTGTTTTAGGCTTGCAAACCGTAGGTGTGGTGCTTATGAGCGCCATGCTTCTAGCACCTGCAGCAGCTGCAAGACAATGGACGAATAGCTTAGGTGTAATGATTATTTTGGCTTCTATTTTTGGGGCTTTATCTGGAGTATTTGGCACAGCGATAAGCGCCAGTCAGAATAACCTATCCACAGGTCCAGTTATTGTTTTGGTAGCTGCTACTTTTGTTGTTATTTCTTTTGTCTTTTCGCCAGGTCGCGGATTATTATTCCGAGAAATTCGTTTTAGAAGAAACCGAAGAGAACTCCATTTTAAAAAGACATTGACCTTTATGTATCATATTGCTAAGAACCACGAAAATGTTTCGCACCCACATGCGATACGTATTCTCAATAATTTTCAGGGATTTACCAGAAAAACGCTTAACAAATTAGAGGAGGATCAATTTGTTCAGATTACCGGAACAGATTGGGCCATGACAGAAAAAGGATATTTGGAAGCAGAATCTATATTTAATCAAATAGGAAAAGATAATGACTAACGCCCAAATAGAAATTCAGCTTATTGCGGCGTTGGTATCCATAGCCTGCGCCATACCCGGTACGTTTTTAGTACTTCGAAAAATGGCTATGATTAGTGATGCGATTAGTCACGCCATATTACCAGGGATTGTTTTAGGTTTTTTTATAACTCAAGACCTCAACTCTCCTTTATTGATTTTGTTAGCTGCGCTTACAGGAGTCATAACAGTAGTTCTAGTAGAATTTATTCAAAAAACAGGACTAGTAAAGGAGGATACCGCCATAGGTCTCGTATTTCCTGCCTTGTTTAGTATAGGTGTAATTCTGATTGCAAAAAATGCGAATGATGTTCATTTGGATATTGATGCGGTGCTGCTTGGCGAATTGGCCTTTGCGCCGTTTGACAGATTACTTATCTCGGGTGCGGACATGGGCCCAAAATCGCTTTGGGTTATTGGAATTATATTAGTAATCACCCTGACTTTACTCTTCTTATTTTTTAAAGAAATGAAGTTGAGCACTTTTGACAAAGGTTTAGCTACAACATTGGGTTTTTCACCTATATTATTGCATTACGGTCTTATGACGGTTTCATCTGTTACCATTGTAGGTGCTTTTGATGCTGTAGGAGCAGTGTTGGTAGTAGCGCTGATTATTGCACCAGCGGCAACAGCGTACTTACTCACGGACGACTTGAGGAAAATGTTAGTATTAAGCTGCCTCTTTGGTGTATTTTCTGCAATTTCAGGCTATTGGATGGCAAATATTCTAGATGCATCTATTGCTGGGTCTATGACTACCGTATTGGGTATTGTATTTTTAATTGCCTATTTGTTTTCACCAAAACAAGGTGTGCTATTTGGGTTCTTTAGAGAGCGGCAACAACGCATAGAAGTATCCCTTCTTATATTTTTATTACACCTTCAAAACCATACAGAACAGGAGGAGCGACACGTAAATCACCTACGAGAACACATTAATTGGCAAAAAGTACGTGCAAAAACGGTTCTTGAATTAGCTGCTAAAAATAATTTGGTTCAAACTTCCAATAATATTGTTTCCTTAACAGAAAAAGGTGCAGAATTTACAGAAGAGGCGTTAAAGTATATTACTACAAACAAGGCTACCGCTATTGAAGAATTAAAAGAACGTTTTTTTCTATTTCGAGGTTAACCATTCAGTCACTTCTTATGCTAATTAAAAATAGTATCCATTTATAGTAGGGTAAACAGGCAAACCCTTTTCCTACTTATCAATTTTTATGCGAAAAGAGTACAAATAGTAACCTTTAAAAATGTTACTATCTGTACTCTTTTTACCATCCCAGCTATTTGCCTGGTTTTGATTTTTATATTAAATAAACGTATTTATCTATAAATATCGCTAAAGCAGGTTCTAAGTAACTACAGTGTATTAAGAAATATTATATCGGTCTATCAAAATTCATTAAATCATTTAAAATATGACTTTTAATATTAGCGATATAATGTAAAATGACCAACAAATTCGCGTTCATCATTTTCTCCATTTAGTCTAATAATATACCAGTAATCACCAGTTGGCAATTCATTCTGGTTATAGCGTCCGTCCCATCCGTTTCGGCTAACTACATCTTCTTCTACTACTCTACCATACCGATCATAAATTTTAATCCAAATTTCTGGCCAGCCATCAATATTTTTAGGTAGCCAAAAATCATTTTGGCCATCTCCATCCGGTGTGAAAAAGTTGGGGATTTCAATGTCTATAAACTCCATTAATATGGTAGCTATTACCTCACATCCATTTTCATCAACAACTCTAACTACATAGTTGCCGCTCCTATTAATTCTAAAGGTGTTATCATTACCATTATTAATAGAATCAAAATAATAAGTGTACGCTGGTAATCCTCCTTCTACAACTGCTGTAATTTCATTAAGATTGTTTTGTTCCAACAATAGTGTAAGTGGTTCAAAGGCCTGAATCTCAAATTGAATATCACGAGTACAACCACCTGAATGCACTATTCTTACGTAATGTGGTCCAGGAGAAATATTTCTAAAATCCGGACTTAGTTGTAAATCATTAGGGTCATCTGAATCTAAAGCATATAAGACTTCTCCCATAATCGATGCATCTTCAAATGTTATATTGATATAATTTTCAGGACTGTTGCCTACGCATTCATAAATAGGAACTAGTGTGGCATTTAAATTAACACCAGAGTCTATATTAACATTTAAATTAGCTTGACAACCATTGGCATCTTCAACAAAGACGATATATGATCCTGCAGCCAAATCGGAAAAGAAAAGCCTATCTTGGACAAAAGTAGCTTCACTCATGAGACGTGTTTTATAAGGCGCTGTTCCACCAGAGATATCTAGAGTAATAGAGCCATCCGTATCACCTTCGCATGTCTCAGGAGTGGTTTCAGCCGTTAACACTACTTGGGAAGCAGGCTCAATAATAAGTTCCTCAATAAAAAAGCAACCATTAGCGTCCTGTGCTATAACCGTATAGTTACCAGGTGCCAAATCTTCAAAGCGATACTGTCCTGCGGGTAGACCTTGTTCCGGGTCTTCGTCAAAAAACTGGTTAAGTTTTGGGGAAATGGCAAATTGATAGCCACCGCCACCACCTGACAGCATTAAAGTGATAGAACCATCTAAATTATTTACACAAGTTTCAGGTGTTACCTCCCTGTTAAAAATTAAGGGCGCTGGATTCGCAATAGGAACAAGTTCTTCGTCAGGATTACATCCACCTTCGCTGGTTACTCGAACCGTGTAATTGCCAGGAAGTAAGTTTTCAAAGATAGCTTCTCTAAAGTCCATCTGAGTACTCACAACGGCACCACCTAAAAGTAAATCAAAGGTATATTGTCCAATACCTCCGATAGCGGAAGCATAAATAGAAGCTGTAGTATCATCAGCACAACTAACTGATGTACTAGCAAAATCGATATTCAACTGTACAGGGGGGATTTCTGGCACAACTACTGGCAGTTGACCTAAAATCTCGCAATTATTGGCGTCAACTATCCTAACCCGATAGGTTCCAGCGGCAACTACTGAAAAGGTATTATTAGTTTGAAAAGGAGTAACTATAGTTCCTGTATTATCTTCTAATTGGTATGTATATGGTGCTGTACCGCCACTTCCACTTGCAGTAACCATGGCAGGACTTTCACAGGTCATTGCAGTAGTTAATCTTACCTCTGCCAATAACTGGTCTGGACCGTCTATGAAAATAATATCAGTGGTATCTGAACAACCCATATTGTCAGTAACGGTCACACTGTAATAGCCTTCTCCAAGAAAATTAAATTCATTACTACGTTGTGGAGTACTAGGTGTAAATTCAATACTGGTTCCAGTTTCATCATAGTAATTAATGAAATAGTTGTAGCTCATGGAACCACCAAGCGCATTTACTATTATTGAGCCGTCTGGATCATCGTAACAAACAGGTGGTGTACTGGTCGCTGTTGCAACGATAACGGGAGTTGCATCTATTGTTTCAGTATAGGTTACAAGGCAACCTTGCGCATCAATAACCTCAATGATGTAATCACCTGATTGAAGAGCTGTAAATACATAAGCAAAAACACCGTTAGCAGCAGGATAGACCTGTCCACTAGAATGCGTTAGACTAATATCATACGGTGCATATCCTCCGTTGGGAACAACACTTATTTCTCCCATATCATTAGGACAGCCGGCAGCAAGTAGTGCTTCAACTACGGCGATTAATGGCTCGTTTGGAGACTCAACTGTAACTACTAGGGTTTCATCTTTTTCACAATACGGATACTCAGTAGGTAATACCTCTACAAAATAATTACCAGCTGGTAGATTAGAAATCAACAAAGGATGTGAGGTAACGTTTGTATTACTCATTCCTGTAGTGGTACCATCTTCATTGAAAACTTCATAGTTATAGCTACCTGTATAATCCGTAAAAGTAACTTCTAGCGTACCATTATTATCACCAAAGCAAGTGACTGGTGTAGCAACGGTTAGCGCAACATCCCACTCTGGTCTTGGATCAATACTATGTTCTATGAACTCATAACAACCAGTTCCATTATCAGTTACTTTTATAGTGTACGCCCCTGGAGAAATCAAATTGAATGTTGTTGTATTTGTTGCAAGATTCGCTTGCACATCACCGGTTTCTAACACTTCAAATGTAAGATCAATTGGTGTTGAATGACCCGTAGAAGCGACTATAATTTGCTGGCCTGTCTGGCAATCAGCAGGTCCCTCAGTAACCCCAAGGCTAATAACTGGTAATGGTTCAACGGTAACCGTAGGTAATGGAAGTTCACAACCATTAGCATCGCGAATAATAAGAGTATAATCCCCAGCTACCGTTACAGCATGGTTAAAAGCATTGCCAGTTATCGAGAAATAATTTACACCATCTACTGTATAGAAATAATTTGCAGTTCCACCAGATATATTAGAAACGTCTATTGTAGCTACATTTACGGCGTTATTTACATCACAGGTAAATGGATT
Organism: uncultured Maribacter sp.; assembly: GCA_938038975.1. Classification (GTDB taxonomy): domain Bacteria; phylum Bacteroidota; class Bacteroidia; order Flavobacteriales; family Flavobacteriaceae; genus Maribacter. The sequence continues at coordinate 22,447 of CALHVP010000186.1, forward strand.
TACCATTGGATTATCTGCTAGTAAAGGTGTAGGTTCTACTATCTCTATTTGATCGGTGGCAATACAATTACGACCTGAAGTAACTGTAATATCGTAAATACCGGGATTTAAATTCGTAAATACAGGATTATCTTGGTTTACCAAGGCTGAACCTGTAGTTATATTTTCAATCGTGTAGGTATATATAGGATTATCGTTGATGCCTACGCTAGAAGGTTCCATATTAATAGTTATGGTTCCATCAGAAGCTCCGGTGCACGTGACGTCTGTCCACCCTGTAACCAATAAGGTAACTGGAGTAGGCTCTTCTAAAGAAACAGGAGCATCGGCAAAACATGAAGCGGGTGACAAAGGCGTATCTATTACACGAACTATGTAGTCTCCAAAACCTACACCTATAAATTGGTTTCCTGTTGGGCTTAGACCAGTATCAGTCATAGTACCTGCAATGAGTAAACTTACCGCATTACTAGTATCACCGCCTAAAACATTAAACTCTATAACACCATCATTAGTACCACAGGTAGGTTGCGAAACAATTATAGCACTTATCAATAACTCAGAAATTATGGTGATATCTTCTGCTTCACCACAGCCATTCGCATCTCTAATTACCACAGTATGCAGACCAGCACTCTGGTTGGAATAGGTGTGTGGGAAACTCGCAATACTTTCAAAAGCATTGCCATCTAGACTCATTGTATAGGGTGGGATACCAACATTAACCGCGTCTAAAGAAACAACGATATCAAAACTTCCTTCTGCTGCACACTCATCATCAATCGCCAAAGCAATATTCGGTATTGTATCCGCATCTATTGTAATTTCTAAGGGTACGGAAACTATACAATTATTGGCATCTTGAACGTAGATATCCCAATCAAGACCCGTATTTGGGTCCAGTTCCACGGTGTTATCAAATGGATAAACCCCTGAATCACCAGCTCCGCGAAGGGAAGCACCATATGAGTATGGTGCCGTTCCACCGGTAGCCTGCACCAAAACAATTGCATTAACTGCGTTACAATTGGCATTTACGTTACTTACCAATTGCAAAGTTAAAGGCTCTGGAGCATCTATAGTTACTTGGTTTGATGTTCCATCACATTCAGGGAATGCTGTTTGTACTATTTGTACAGAATAAATTCCGGCGCCTAAGGTAGTTGAGACATTGAAAGTATAAGGATCACTAGTAGCATTTTCTGAACCACTAGTTCCTGTAATAACAGTCCCAGTTGCATCTAATACCTCATAATCAAATGTTCCTGTATATCCCGAAACCGTTACTTCAATTACACCATTTACGCTATCACTGCAGGTAGCGTCTGTACTTACAGAAGCAGTCACTTCAATGAGATTGTAGGGTGCTACCTCATGTTCTACTATAAACGAACAATTGGTAATCGTATCTAGAACTTCATAAATATAAGTTCCTGGTTGAGTTAAAGTAATTGTTGTAGGGTCTACAACCAAAGTGCCATTAGGTAGTTCGGTATAGGTATAGGTTCCTGAGCCACCTGTAGCGTTTATTGAAATTACTTGTTCATTGTCCGTACAATCAATAGGTCCGTCATTTGAAATACTTGCCGTGACCTCTTCTCTTAGTGGAATCACAACCACTTCAGTATCTAAACAGCCATTAGCGTCTTTAACCACTATATTGACATCTGGAGAACCAAAAGGAACTTGATAGGTGTTTGCACTTTGGAAATTGGCTCCGTTGTCAAAACTATAGACATAAGGTTCAGAGCCAGAAGGGTTACCCGTACCATCATTAATTACGTTCACCGTAATAGTGCTCGCAATAGCATCACAACTAAAGGGGGAAGCAGACGCTGAGATAACCAATTGCGTAGGTTCATCAATACTAATTGATTGGGTATCCTCGCACCCCTTAGCGGAAATAACGGTTACATTA
>CALHVP010000187.1 GCA_938038975.1 uncultured Maribacter sp.
TCAAATTCTGATAATTCATGGCCTCCTGTAAATGCTGCTCCGGAACTCGAAATCCAACCATCTCCGTTAGGGTCCATTGGGTTTGTAGTTGGGGAAGCAGGCTCATAAATTTGGCCAGGTGTTTGGGCGGAAAGACTTTGATACGAACAGCAAATAAAAAATAGCAGAACTGAATACTGTTGGAAACGGGGATATTTCATCATAGTTAATTGATAATGGTTGGTACTTATATTATTCACAGGCTTTGCAGCAGCGTTTTATTACGGTAAATCGCTTTTAGTCATCTAAAAGCAAAGTAATTGGCATACGTATTAAATAATGCTTATTGTATTTTAGAACCATTTATTCGGTTTGGTCACTATCTTTTTCCATATTACCTAGGAAAAGGATAATGCAATTGGTCTAGATTTTAAAGTTGTAACCTTATATGACCAACTTGATGAAGAAGGGTTGAGGATAAAACAAACAATTTCTTTGATGGAAAGGTCGACAAAACGTAGACTATTATAAAAAAATTTGTTGTGAAATACTGAAAAATGTAGATGAATTAGGAAATTTTTGTGGTTGAGTGAGTGCTCCCTTAGCCTCTTTTAGATATGTGTTTTATAGGATATTAATAGGAATTAGATTACGCATAGCGCTCCGTAAGTAGCTCATGTAAGATAAGGGAGTCTCAGGTAACTCGCTCGATAAGCACTTTGTAAACGAATTAGAAATTTAGTCTAAAAACTAAATTAGGTGTAAACCCCAATGAAAAACGAGTAAGCTCCCGTAATTCTGTAGTTACATTCCCTTCGTCATCAAAATCGTTCATAAGTTCAAATTCTTTTCTGAGTTCATTTTGCCTTCCGTACACATTTAACAAGGACACACCCAATCTCCAGCGTATTCCATAGTCTTTTTGATTTTTCTTAAATTCATAAAGAGCAGAAACATCTAACCGATGGTAATCTTTTAAACGTTGATTGTTCAGCGTTTCAAAATCAATTTCTACTGCATCGTTTTCTATTCGTGTATTAGCGCCCGTAAAGGGTATTCCAGTTCTGAAATTCCATCCCATTGAAAATTGGAAATTGTTATGAGTTAAAGATTGAGACCAAGTTAAAGAATTGGTTATATCGTTATTGCCTGTAAAACTATTGCCTTCATTTAAATCATCGAATACAAAATCAGTTTTCGAATGCGTGTAGCTTAACCAGGTAGCATAGTTCTTTATTTTTTTCTTTAAGAGGATGTCTAATCCTCTGGTAGTGCTACCTCCACCAGTAAAATTATTTTCTACAGATTCAAAACCACTAGAGATAGAGGTTAGTCCATTACTATTCTTATAGTAGACTTCCATATCCAAATTCCAACCGCTTTTCTGCCAAAGTAGTCCTGTGGAGATTTGTTGACTCTGTACTATGGGAAAGTTATCTCTATCAGAAACTGCCCAAATTTGGTTTTCTAATTCAAAATCTTGAGTGGTAAATTCTAGAATTTGACTTATGGATTGGTTTCTAATCTCAGCAGATGCTTTAATTCTGAAATTGGAACCCACCTTATTTTCAACGTATACACGGGGTTCTATGAGTACTTTGAAAAAGTTTACGTAGAAACTACTTCTTAAGCCAGTATCAACATACCATTTTTTAGAACTATAGTTGAGTTTATTATAGATAGCATGTGTAGGGTTTTTATCATTACCAATCCCATTTATATCTTCATTTAATAGTTGATACCGAATATGATTATTAAAAAATTGATACCCATTACTTACGACCCAACCTTTACCTGGTTGCCAATGGGTATGCGCAGATAAACCAATTTCGTCTATATTATTACGTTTTATTGTGTTAGAAGCTAAGGCCTCATCTGCGTTTATGCGTTGTCCTTCATATAAGAAATCATACTGTGAATAATATAGTTCTAGTTTTGATGAGAATGTAGTTGTCCAGTCTCTTTTCCAAGTGCCATTTAATCCAAAGTTTGTTACTTCTAGTATATCACTTGAAGATTCATCAAATTCAATATCTGAAAAGGAATAATCTAATTTGTTTCTAGTAAGTAGCCCTGCGAATGAAATCTTATCTTTTTGAGATAGTTCAGAGTTGATTTTAAAATTGGTGTCATAAAAGTAGAACTGCTCTTTGCCATCTGTAAATTCTGGTTGAAAATTTTTCTGGTTTTGAGTTATACTTGTATTTTGAAATACTTTATTAGATAAGTTACGAAATGTAGGTGTTTCTATAACATCGGTTAAAGACCTGCGTGCGGATATTTGAAGCCCTGTTTTTGGGCTCAAAGGAAGGTTTACGAATCCGTCTAAATGGGTAAGATTAAGCCCAAAACCACCTTCAGCTTTCTTTGGAATTTTGGAGGTGGTAGCAATATCAATCACACCAGAAACGCGATCGCCATATTGAACACCTGCACCACTGCGAAATACTTTAACTGATTCTACCAAATAGGAGTTAAAAACAGAAATCATATCAAAAAAATGTCCTGTATTGTACATTTTAATTCCGTCCCATAAAATAAGGTTTTGGTCTGGTGTTCCACCGCGAACAAAGAGCCCAGACGCTGTTTCCGATACACTTTCTATACCTGGCAGCAACTGGGTGCTTTGTAACACATCTGGTTCTGAGAGACCAGAAAGTATTTCTAAGTTTTGAGGCGTTATCCGAATACTCCCGTCTCGTTGTTTAAGTACTCCTGGCGCTAAATATTCTTGAACGATAACTTCATTTAATTCGTAGTTTTCTTGGTTTAGATAAAAGGTAGGGCATAAGGTATTTGAAAAATCTGTTTTTAGCAATTGTATGCTTTTGTAACCAATAAATTGGATATTTAAGGTATCCGAATCACGGACGTTTTTTAAGTGAAAATATCCTTCTGTATCTGTTAAAGTTCCGCTATTCCCAATACTATTGCTAATGGTTGCATTTTCTATGGGTCTACCTGATATGGTTTCCTTTACATAACCACAAACATCTATTTTTGATGATTTTTTAATAATAAATGTAGTTTCATTAATCTTTTTGAAGACTATAGGTAGCTTATCCTCTAGTATTGATAAGAACTCTGCTAAACTGGTGTAACTGTCTTGGAAGGCTATTTTTT
>CALHVP010000188.1 GCA_938038975.1 uncultured Maribacter sp.
GGAGTGAATTTTGATGCTAAAATAAGAAGAAATTCTACTGATTTAGATGATGTGTTTCATGCGCATATTGGTGGTGCTGATAATTTTGCTAGGGCTTTACTAACTGCAGATAAAATCATTACTTCTTCTTCATATAAGAGTCTCAGGGAGAAACGTTATAGTTCTTTTGATGGGGGTAAAGGCAAAGCCTTTGCTGAAGGAAAATTAGAACTTACAGATCTTTACAAGATTGCATCAGAAAACGGAGAGCTTACATTACAAAGTGGTAAACAAGAGCTGTTTGAGAATATTGTGAATCAATATATCTAATAGGGTTTTTACAAAAGTAATTAGCGAAAGCTTTGGTCCACGACCAAAGCTTTCGCTTTTTTTATATGGCTCATTTCGCGCAAAGCTTTTATACTTCTTAGAAATGTCATAAAAATCTTAAATCAAATAGTGGTAATTTAGAGCTTCATGAAAAAAATTACTCTCAAGGATATTGCGGCATATTTTGATGTGTCTATTTCTACAGCATCAAAAGCAATAAATGGCAGTCATGAAATAAGTGAAGCTTTAAAAGAAAAGATTCAGAAGTATGCCAAAGAAATGCACTACAAGCCAAATAGGATGGCGCTTAATTTGTTAAATAAAAGCAATAGAACCATAGGGGTAATTGTACCTAATATTCTAAACTATTTTTTTGTTCAAGTCCTTTATGGTATAGAGAAAGTTGCGAATGAAAATGGGTATAATATTATTAGCTGTATTAGTAATGAGTCTTTTGATAAGGAGTCCAAAACACTAGCATTTTTAGATTCAGGAACTGTAGATGGTGTAATTGTTTCCCTTTCAGAAGAGACCCAAGAAAAAAGGAAAGTAGCAGCTTTTATGGATATTTTAGGGAATCAAATCCCATTGGTATTGTTTGATAGGGTTTCAGATTTAGTTTCTTGTGATAAGGTAGTTGTGGATGATTATGAGGCAGGCTATACATCCACTCAGTACTTTTTGGATACGGGTTGTAAAACGATTGCTATAATCTCTCCTATAGCACATTCCAGTGTTGGTAAATTGCGATTTAACGGCTACAAAAAAGCCTTAGAAGATAATGGTATATCATTTCAAGAAAATCTTGTTGTTAACTATAGTAAAAAAGATGATTTAGATGTGCTCATGGCTCTCTTAATGAATTGTGGGCCAGTAGATGCTATTTTAGGTTTGGACGAAATTACCGCGGTGAGGGTACTTCAAATTTTAAAGTCGAAGAACTACAGGGTTCCGGAGGATGTTTCTATTATTGGTTTTACAAATGGTCAGTTATCTAAGTATGTTACTCCAGCCCTTACTACGGTTAGTCAGCATGGAAAATATATTGGTGAATTAACCGCTAAGCAACTGATTAAGCGCATTAAACATAAAAGCAATGATGAATTGCCATTTGAAACAAAGGTGGTAAAGACGAGCCTTTTGATAAGGGACTCAACAAAAAAGCTACTGTAACTTATAAATTAAGCCTACGTTTATTTAAATTTGATTTTGGTTAACCAGTTATCTGTAGTTTCATAAAGAAGATATGACACTTATAGTATAGATATGTCTTAGGTATTTTGTCATACCCAGTTCCTTTTGTGTAATTGAACAATCGTTTACTGGTTGTTGGTATAAAAAGTAAGGTATGTTTTAGGTTAAACTGTTAACTTGTCTTAAAAATTACGTTTCATGCAAATTAAAGAATCTTCGGAAGTTTTTGATGTTATAATTGTTGGCTCTGGAGCTGGTGGCGGAATGGCTACTAAGCAACTGGCAGATGCAGGTCTTAATGTAGCGGTAGTAGAAGCTGGGCCGTTTTTTGACCCAGCTGACCCCAAAACGATGACACAATTAAAACAGCCTTATGACTCTCCTAGAAGGGGAGCAGGTACAGATCGTGCTTTTGGAGAATGGGATATGTCTTATGGAGATTGGGAAGTTAAAGGCGAGCCTTATACAGTAGCAGCTGGCACCACATTTAAATGGTGGCGTTCTAGAATGCTAGGAGGTAGAACCAATCACTGGGGTAGAATTTCTTTACGTTTTGGTCCAAAAGATTTTAAGGGAAAAACTAGAGATGGATATGGGGAAGATTGGCCTATAGGTTATGATGATGTAAAGCCATATTATGATAAGGTTGATAAATTAATTGGATTATTTGGAACGAATGAAGGTTTGGAAGATGACCCAGATGGTTATTTTCTTCCTCCTCCAAAACCTAGATTACACGAATTATTTTATATAAAGGGCGCTAAGAAAACGGGTATTCCTGTTATTCCTAGTCGTATGTCCATGCTAACCAAACGTATTAACAACGATAGAGGAATTTGTTTCTATTGCGGGCAATGTGGTCGTTCGTGTTCTGTATATGCAGATTTTTCCGCAGGAAGTTGTTTAATATTCCCAGCACAAAAAAGTGGCGGCCAAGTTAAATTGTTTGTGAATGCTATGGTACGTGAGGTAACCACTAACGCAGAAGGAAAAGCGACGGGTGTATCTTACATTAGTAAAGAAGATAGAAAGGAGTATAAATTAAAAGCTAAGATTGTTGTATTGGCGGCTTCTGCATGTAGCTCTGCACGTATTCTTTTAAACAGTAAGAGTGAACAACATCCTAACGGATTAGGAAATAGCAGTAACCTGATAGGTAAATATTTGCACGATTCTACAGGTAGTAGTGGTATGGCTTTTATTCCAGATTTAATGAACCGTGATACCAGCTATAATGAAGATGGTGTAGGCGGCATGCATGTATATAGTCCATGGTGGGGAGATGCTAAAAAATTAGATTTCCCAAGAGGATACCATATAGAAGTATGGGGTGGTATGGGCCAGCCTAATTACGGTTTTGGATGGGACCAAGGTAATCTTAATAAGTATCTGGGATTACCAACGGGTGGTTATGGTGAAAAGCTACGTGATGAAGTGAAGCAATACTACGGAGCCGTTATAGGTTTTGGTGGCAGGGGAGAAGGCCTTGCAAGAAAAGAAAACTATTGCGAGATAGACCCAACTACTGTAGATGATTATGGGATTCCAGTTTTAAAGTTTAACTATAAGTGGTCAGACATAGAAGTGCGTCAGGCAAAACATATGCAGGATTCTTTTGAAGAGATTACACACAATATGGGTGGAATTTATTTGAATAAGCCTGGGGCAGATAAAGATTATGGTCTACATGGTCCAGGAGAAATAATTCATGAAGTAGGTACTACGCGTATGGGTGATGATCCTACAACTTCGGTCACCAATAAATTTAACCAGTTACACGACGTAGATAATGTATTTGTAGTAGATGCAGGGGTTTTTGTGTCACAAGCAGATAAAAACTGTACATGGACTATTTTGGCACTTTCTTGGAGAGCAAGTGATTATATTATTGAACAATTAAAACAGCAAAATATCTAGATTATGGCAATGGATAGAAGAAAAAGTATACAAACCATGATTTTAGGTGCTGGCGCTTCCGCATTAGCTTTTCATGGGTGTAAAACAGAAGATAAGACAGCTGAAGAAGCGTTAACGATTGCAGAAGATACTAATTATTTTGGTCGTACTCCAGATGAATTGGAACGTATTAAAAAAATAAATGCAGAACAGCTTTTTAATACCCATGAGCTGGAAACTATTGCAGTACTTAGTACCGTAATACTTCCTCCTAAAGAACCAAACGGAGGGCCTTTAGAGGCCGATGTGCCCGAGTTTATAGAATTTATTGGAAAGGATATGCCAGATATGCAAAATACCTTATTAGGTGGTTTAATGTGGCTAGATCATAAGAGTAATAGCCAATTTGATAAAGAATTTAAGCTAGCAAGCTTAGAGCAACAAAAACAGATTTGTGATCAAATTTGTCACCATGATGATGATGTGCCTTTAGATGATCAAGCATTAGAAATTCAGTTTTTTGCTTTAATGAGAAACTTGGTCGTTACTGGGTATTACACTTCTAAAGTGGGCATTGCAGATTTAGGTTATAATGGAAACATGCCCAATGTTTGGGACGGTGTGCCACAAGAGGTGTTAGATAAACATGGCGTTGAATATGATCCAGAATGGCTCGCTAAATGTATAGACCAAAGTACTAGAAATACAGTAGCTACTTGGGATAATAAAGGTAATTTACTTACCTAATTTAAAAGTTTTTATAATTTGTTTATAATGAGAAAATTACTACTTCTTTTTGTTTTTTTAATTTCAACTGGTGTTACGTTTGGTTAAGAATTAGGGCTGCAACTATATAGCCTTAGGAATGAATTTAAAAACGATGTTCCAGGTACATTAGATTTAATACAATCTTGGGGTATAACAAATATTGAGGGTGGTGATAGTTACGGGGTTCCCTTATCTTATTTTAAAAAAATGTTGAAAGATCGTGGTTTAAAAATGCGTAGTATCCAAGGTGGGTATATGGATTTAAAGAACAACGTTGATAAGGTTATAAAAGATGCTAAAGATTATGGTGTAAGTTATGTAATGTGTGCTTGGATAGATCATGACGGAGATAATTTTGATATTACAAATGCAAAAGAAGCTACAGATGTATTCAACAAAGCAGGAAAACGTTTACAGGATGAGGGTATTACACTAGTCTACCATGCTCATGGTTACGAGTTTCGTAACTATAATGATGGTTCCTTATTTGATTACATGGCAACAAACGCCGAATATTTTGGATTTGAAATGGATGTATATTGGATGCAACATGGAGGTGCCAATCCAATGGTTATATTAAATAAATATCCTGATAAATTTAAGTTGATGCATTTAAAGGATATGGAGCAAGGTATGGTTGGTAACAATACAGGTCATTCAGATGTAGAGACTAATGTTACTTTAGGAACTGGCCAGATTGATATGGACGGACTTATAAAAAGAGCAAAAGAATTGGGTATTGAGTATCTATTCATTGAGGACGAGTCATCTCGTTCTGTAAAACAGATACCAATGAGTGTTAAGTATGTAAAAGGGTTATAAAATTACTCTTTAACTGCTAGCCCCACCATAGAATCTGCAGTTCCATAATACAAGAACCACTTATCCTTAAAATAGACAAGACCTTGAATAAAGGTTGTTCCTGCTTTATACTGTCCACTTATTTCATGGGGTAGGCTAGGACAAATGAAAGGTGTTTCAAGTCTTTCCAATAACTGCGTGGGATTGTTTTTATCAAAAAGGACTTGCCCGCCGCAATAGGTGCCTTCTGGGTATTTGGTGGTAGCCCCATCTCCACTTAAGTTTTTACCATTATATAGTAATAAAATACCATGCTCCGTATAAATTGCAGGTGGTCCGGGTTCTGTTAAATGACTATCAAACTTGTTGAGTGAGGGTGTAAAGGAGTAGAGTAGTTCTCCGTTTTCCTTTAAAGTGGGTTCCCAATCTACCCCATTAGATGAAACTGCTAGGTTAACAAATAGTTCTCCCCAGTACATGAGGTACTTTCCATTCACTTTTTTTGCAATCAATCTACCATCAACTAGTTCTGTAACCATAGCCCCAGACTTGCTCCATACATCTAAAAATTTTCCATCATGCGCATCTTCAAATACGGGTCCTTGCTTATTCCACTTTACTAAATCAGTAGAAGTAGCACTAGATAAGCGAGCCACATTTTTATTCCAGCTGGTATATAGCATTATATATGTGCCATCTGGAGTTTCAACTATCCTTGGATCTTCTATACCACCTGGTTGATCCCATTTAGCAAATTCGTCATTATCTGGATACAGAACAGGTTCTGGATGTTTAGTAAAGTTAATACCGTCCGTACTATATGCTAAACCAATCCTGGATGTTCTGCCACCAAGAATAGCCTTAGGGTTATCCTCTGCTCTAAATAATACAAATACAGTATCATTGCGAACTACTGCGCCAGGGTTAAATACATCTGCCTTTTGCCATTTTACTTTTGTATTACTAATAGGGTCGTTAAAAATATAGGTTGAGTCAGCAGATAGTATGGGGTTAATATCGGTTTTCTCGAAATTAAGGAGCCATTTTTCATTAGTTACTACTAGTTCATTCTGTTGCGTGGCCTTAGTATCTTTACAAGAGGAACAAACGTATAAGGCGATAAGTAAAAGGGATAAAAAACGTTTCATAGTATCAATTTGATGCTTAAGATAGTTATAATAGTATCATAGTAACCGTGTAAAGAAACTTCATGTAGTAGGCTTGACTCATTAAAAAAATAAATTCTAGTATCTTCATCTTTTAAATGTCACTTCAGATATAGGTAATGCTACAGGAATAAAAATTTTAGATAATGAAATATAGAATATGTGCGGTACTAGTAGTTATGTTATGTTGGTGTTGTAAAGAAAAACCAATAACTACGAATACAAGCACTAAGGATAGCATAAGCACCAAAATTTTAAAGGTAGATAGTTTACTAATTGAAGATGTAAATGAAGTACCCGAAAAAGTAGTTCCTTCACTTGATACCTTACCAGACACCTTATTTATTCGCTTAGCAGATTACAGTGATGGTTTTGCCTATGATATGCGTTATGCTACTGAAAATAACTTCTTAAAAGCTAAAGTATATGATTGTGCAGAGTGCTACACGCGCGTAAAAACTGCCAAGGCATTACTTACAGCTAACACCGAGTTCAACAAAAGTGGTGTAAAAATTAAATTTTACGATTGTTACAGGCCTAATTCTGTACAATACAAGATGTGGGAAATTGTTCCTAATCCGCAATATGTTGCGAACCCTGTAAAAGGTTCTATACATAATAAAGGGGGAGCTGTAGATATTACTTTGGTCACTTTAGATGGTGAGGAGTTGGATATGGGTACCGATTTTGATTTCTTTGGAAAGCGAGCATACCATGATAATTTTGATTTGCCACAGGAAATTTTAGACAATCGAAAACTCCTGAAAGAGACTATGGAGAAATTTGGATTTTGGTCTACACGTACGGAGTGGTGGCACTATAATCTAAAGGGGGCTGCTAAAGACCCAATAGCGAACTTTAAATGGGATTGTGATGAGGTATAGTTTAGTAAGCGTATTATTGGGCATACTAATTATCATCAATATAGTTAGTTGTACTACCACAGAAAGAATTATTGATTTGTGGCCAGAAGGAAAAATACCAAACCAAAAAGAAACCAGCGTAGAAGAAGTTCATGAATTTACCGATATACTAAGAGTTAGTAAGGTCCATAAACCTACCATTGAAGTGTTTTTACCGGATAAATCCATTGCCACCGGTCAGGCATTATTAATTTTTCCTGGTGGAGGATATCGAATACTAGCATATGATAAAGAAGGAACCAATATTGCTAAATTTTTAAATGAGAGAGGCATAGCCGGCATAGTGGTCAAGTATCGACTACCCTCTGATGATTATCAGACGGATAAACATAAAGTTCCGTTGATAGATGCTCAAAGAGCGATAAGAATAGTAAGAAGTAGAGCAGGTGAGTGGAATATTGACTCAAAACAAATAGGAATAATCGGTTTTTCCGCAGGAGGACATTTGGCATCCACTTTGGGTACTACATATCATCAAACCATGTACTTGCCCATTGATGTAATTGATGAGTTGAGTGCAAGACCAGATTTTATGGCCTTACTGTATCCCGTAATTACAATGCGCGAAAAAACGCATAAGGGATCAAGAGACAATTTACTAGGTGAAAATGCTACAGAAGATTTGATTATGAAGTATTCGAGTGAAAATCAAATTACTGAAAGCACTCCTCCAACTTATGTAGTACATGCAATGGACGACACGGTGGTACCTGTAGCGAATAGCGAATATTTTAATACAATGCATAATTTAAAATCTAATGCAGGCTGTACGTTATACTTATTTGAAAAAGGAGGTCATGGTTTTGGTTTGGCGCAAGATGATACGGTTTTAAAACAATGGCCTTTTAATCTAATAGAATGGATGAATAGTTTGGAAACCGAATAACTTGTTTATTTTTGCATTCCAAATTTACGGGATGTAGCGCAGTCCGGTAGCGCACTCGGCTGGGGGTCGAGTGGTCGCAGGTTCAAATCCTGTCATCCCGACGAACCACTTTTAAAGTGGTAGCAAAGCACTGTTAACTGACTGGTTGACAGTGCTTTTCATTTTGAACGAATTCATCTGATATCATCTAATATCATATAAAAGGTGTAGAGTTCGGTTAATGGATTGGTACGTTTGTTGTGCATAATTTTGATAGTGTATAAGACTATTTGGTGTCGTCTTTGCAAACAAGGTTTGTTTAACTCAA
>CALHVP010000189.1 GCA_938038975.1 uncultured Maribacter sp.
GATTCTAGATTTTCCCAATAACTAACTGTAATACCAATAGCCTCCTTAGCACTTTCAACTCCTAAAAACCCAGGTTGACTCTTTGCTAAATTTTCCATTTCAATAGCCATATCTCCATACCCTTGGTCGCCTTCTGTTCTATTAGATGTAAAAATAACAGCGTAATATGGTTCTTTCATTTATTAAGAAATAAAATCTCGTACTAAGAAATAATCTACAATTGCTTGTTTCATTAACACAGATTGCTCACCTGCTTTTAAAGGCGGTAATTCTTCTTTTGTAATATAATGAGGCCAGCCTTCTTCATCAAAAAAATCAAATTCATAGTAACCATATGGCTCTAATAATCTACAAATTGCGATATGCATTAGATCTAATTTATCATCTTTCTTATATTTTTTATGGTACTGTCCCAATTCCTGAATACCTACCAAATAGATTATAGCGTCCAATTCTAACGGGTCACCGTCCGCAAATTGAGCAGACAGTTTACTTACCAAAATTTCCCATCTATCCTTTAACTGTGTATCCCTTGCCATTTTTTACGTTTAAAACTATAATTGTTTTACGAAAGTAAAGGTACTAATCAATGTTCTATATTTGTTCCAAACTGTTTCGAAATGGCCGTATTAGATATAATTTTAGGAATCTTACTCCTTTTAGGTTTATGGAAAGGATTTAACAACGGACTCCTTATTGAGCTTGCATCTATTGTTGCACTAATTGCAGGTATATATGGCGCTATTCATTTTTCATATATCGCTGGTGATTATCTTACAGAGCAAATGAATTGGGAAGAACGCTATATAAACCTTACAGCCTTTGTCATAACTTTTATAGCAATTGTAATCGCAGTTCATTTCGCAGGCAAACTACTCACTAAAGTAGCTAATATTGCCCTATTGGGACTTTTAAATAAATTAGCAGGAGCAGCTTTTGGTGCTCTAAAAGTAGCTGTGATTCTAGGGGCAATAATTATTTTCTTTAATCGTGTTAACAATAACCTTAAACTACTATCAGAAGAGGCACAGAATGAATCTGTACTTTATACTCCAATAAAAGAAATTGGTGCTGTTGTATTTGATACGATTTTAAGAGAGGAAACTCCTCAATTGGAAGAATAATCACAGTCGTTGAAATACGTAAAAAAGAGATTAAAAGCAGATTCTCCTTAATTCATGTCATTTCATCGAATAAAAAATAATTTTTAACGTACCAACCTTAATTTTATTTAATATTACATCGTTGATATCCCCTATTGACACGAGAACAAAGAATACCCAATTCTTATAGACCTACTTCCCTGCGTTGAGCGACCTGCTTACAAATAGAACATTATATGAAAATGAGAGCGCAACACGCTGTCCTTGTTTTGTTTGTATTTATTTTAGGGTCTTGCTCAACAGAACCAATAGATGATACAATCATTAGTACAGCAGCAAACGTAGTATCCTTAGAACAGGAAGTACTAGATATTGTAAATTCCCATAGGGTTGACTTAGGAGCAAATACCTTAGTTTTTAGCGCTGTAGCATATGAGTATGCTAACCAGCATACAGACTACATGATTAATAAAGGGAGCCTTAGTCATGATAACTTTAGCTCAAGAGCTTCTAACATAGCCTCAAAAGTAGAAGTGCAAATGGTTGCAGAGAATGTAGCTAAAGATTATAGTACCGCACAAGAAGCATTTGTAGGTTGGTACGAAAGTACGAGTCATAAAAAAACTATGGAAGGTGATTTTACACATACTGCGGTAAGTGTTAAGGAAGATGAAAACGGTAACTTTTACTATACTCAGCTCTTTTATAAAGAATAACCTAATTATTGTATAATTTATATGTTCACCGATAATAGTAAGCAGTGTGTCGACAATCACATTGAAAAAAACCCGACCAATAGTTTTTTTTCTGTGACCAAAGGTTATTAAGCACTTGAAACGTATGTTTTTTTCGATGAAAATAGGATGTATTAAGCCTATAAGCTCCTGTTTAACAAGATTGTACCACTTGGCGTAAATTATAGTACACTTGCAGATATTTTAGTGGGTTTAGATGCTATTGGTACTAGCTTTGCTTCAGCATAACTTGTTAAACCCCGAACAATGAAGCTTAACAGTATTTATTTATTAGTAACTATATTTTTTATTTCTTCATGCAGTAGACATGAGTTGTCATCATTTGACTATGAACAGCTTGATGAGTCAGAAAAAGAAGTTTTTCTGGTTTCTACCGCAGAGCATTCAACTCAAGAAGCGGAGTTATTGGAATTAATAAACAACTATCGTTTAAGTATAAATTTGAATGTACTTAGTTTTGAGGGTTCTTCCTACTACTTCGCAAAGAAACATTCCACATATATGATTAGTCAAGGCATTACGAGCCATGCTAATTTTGCAAACCGAGCAAAACAAATTTCGATGAATACTGGAGCTATTTATGTTGCTGAAAATGTAGCAAAAGATTACGATACTATTAATGAAGCTTTTGAGGCATGGTTGGCAAGTGAAGGACACAGATTGAATCTTGAAGGGGACTACACCCATTCTGCAATTAGTATTAAAGAAAACGATGAGGGCAATCTTTATTTTACTCAACTCTTTTTTAGATAAAGAGCCATCCCATTTAAATTTATAAGCCTTAGGGAAACCCTAAGGCTTTTTTATGTCTTGGTTTTTAGGTACAATTGGCACTATTCTTTAACTTACCATAAAATACACAGTTATGCCTATTAGTAGACCATTTAACTTAACCAAATGGATAGAAGAAAACAGACATACATTAAAACCACCTGTAGGTAACAAGAACCTTTATAAAGATGCAGGGGATTACATTGTTATGATAGTAGCGGGACCAAATGCTAGGAAAGACTACCATTATAATGAGACGGAAGAACTATTTTATCAATTAGAAGGTACCATTGAAATCCATATTCAAGAAAACGGTCAAAAAAAAACTATGGAATTAGGCCCTGGAGATATGTATTTACATCCTGCAAAAGTGCCGCACTCCCCAGTAAGACATGAAAACTCAATAGGTTTGGTTATAGAACGAAAACGGAACCATATGAAAGTTGACGATGGCTTACTTTGGTTCTGCGATAACTGTAATCATAAATTATACGAAGCATACTTTACTTTAAATAACATAGAAAAAGATTTCTTGAGCCATTTTAAGCATTTCTATGCTTCAAAAGAGTTAAGAACTTGTAGTAATTGCGGCACCATAATGCCTACAGATAAACGTTTTATAAAAGAAGACTAGATGGGAATCACTATTAAAATTACAATTGTATTTATATCAATGCTACATCTTTATTTTCTTTGGTTTGAAATGTTCGCGTGGACCAGCAAAGGGCCTAAAATATTTAAAAGCTTTCCAAAAGAACTTTTTGGCCAAACTAAATCAATGGCAGCAAACCAAGGCTTATATAATGGCTTTCTGGCTGCAGGTTTACTATGGACTTTCTTTATAGATAACACAGAATGGATAACAAATATTTCTCTCTTCTTTCTAGGGTGCGTGGCTATTGCAGGAATATATGGAGCATTTACAGTGAGTAAAAAAATATTTTTCATTCAAGCTGTCCCGGCAATAGTTGCGATTATTCTAATTTTACTATCATGAAACCCATTTTTCTCTTCCTTTTTCTATTTTATTCTACACTTACCTTAATTGCACAAGAAATGACACCAGAGCAAGTAGTTCAAAAATCAATGGAAAGCTACAACAGTCGAAATATAGAAGAATTTATGACGGTTATAGATACGAATGTGACTTTCTATAATTTTTCCGATGGCAACATCACCATGAAAGGTGCAGTAGCATGTATGAAATTCTACAGTGCGCTCTTCGATGCTTCTCCCGATCTTAACTCTACCGTTCTAACGCGCACCGTTTTTGGAAATAAAATCATAGATCATGAATATATCGTTGGTAGAAATGGTAGTAAAGAAGCGATAGAATTAGTTCTCATTTACGAGGTTGAACATGAAAAAATAACCAAGGTTACCGTTATTCGTAAAGAATCCTGATCCAAAGGATTATTCGTAACTTTGAAAAAATCTAACAATACATATTTAAAAAGTTATAAAATGTCAAAAATAGCTACCGAATTCGGAATCAATGATGCATTAAAAGCATTGGGAGTCAAAGATGTAAATGAAGGAACCTCTACAGGTTCAAATAATTTTTCTAACGGACAATTAATTGAAAGTTATTCGCCTGTTGATGGCCAGTTGATAGGAAAAGTTAAAGCAACAACCCGCGCAGATTACGATAAAGTAATGGATTCGGCCACAAGCGCATTTTTATCTTGGAGAGAAATGCCAGCACCCCAACGGGGTGAAATTGTGCGCCAATTTGGAAACAAACTAAGAGATTTAAAAGAACCTTTAGGGAAATTGGTCTCTTATGAAATGGGTAAATCTTTACAAGAAGGTTATGGCGAAGTGCAAGAAATGATTGATATATGTGATTTTGCAGTTGGTTTATCAAGACAATTAAACGGACAAACAATACCATCTGAACGTCCTTTTCACGTGATGAGAGAACAATGGCACCCAATAGGCGTTGTTGGTATTATATCAGCATTTAATTTTCCAGTTGCAGTTTGGGCATGGAATACAGCTTTGGCTTGGATTTGTGGTGATGTTTGCGTTTGGAAAGGGTCTGAAAAAGCACCTTTATGTACCATCGCCTGTCAAAATATTATTGCAGAAATAATAAAAGAAAATAATTTACCAGAAGGTATTTCTTGTATCATCAATGGTGATTATAAAGTTGGTGAAATGATGACAACAGATACTAGAGTTGCATTAGTTTCTGCAACAGGTTCTACGCGTATGGGACGCATAGTTGGAAAAACAGTTGCCGAACGTTTTGGTAAATCTTTATTAGAATTAGGTGGAAACAACGCTATTATCATTACTCCAACAGCTGATTTAAAAGTTGTTGTTCCTGGCGCTGTGTTTGGCGCTGTCGGAACTTGTGGGCAACGTTGTACATCTACCCGTCGCTTAATTATACATGAATCAGTTTATGCTAAAGTAAGGGATGCCATAGTTGGTGCTTATGGGCAATTAACGATTGGAAATCCATTGGATGAGAAGAATCATATTGGACCATTAATAGATAAAGATTCTGTAAACACCTATTTAGCCGCTATTGAAAAAGCAAAAGCTGAAGGTGGTAACGTATTGGTAGAAGGTGGTGTATTAGAAGGTAAGGGTTACGAAAGTGGTTGCTATGTAAAACCAGCCATAATAGAAGCAGAGAATCATTTTGAAATTGTTCAACACGAAACGTTTGCGCCAATTTTATATATCATAAAATATTCTGGTGAAGTAGAAAATGCAATCGTACAACAAAACGGAGTAGCTCAAGGTTTATCTTCTGCAATTATGACTAACGATTTGAAAGAGGCTGAGAAATTTTTATCCTATGCAGGTTCAGATTGCGGAATAGCTAACGTTAATATCGGAACTTCTGGCGCAGAAATTGGTGGTGCTTTTGGAGGTGAAAAAGAAACCGGTGGCGGTCGTGAGTCTGGTTCTGATGCTTGGAAAGTATATATGAGAAGACAAACAAATACTGTTAATTACTCTGACGAATTGCCTTTAGCGCAAGGTATTAAGTTTGATTTATAAACCTAATACCTTTATTAAGCAGTATTTCTGCCATGATTTTCAGGAGACCAACTGCCTCTTAATAAGGTTTGTGTTCCCAAAATAACAATCATTAAAAGAAACTTAACAGCTGTAACGATTCGTTTTTTGATTTTTTTCATTCTTATATCCTAGTGATATGAAGATAAGGGAACAGTTAACAAATTATATTTATTACTGTACAAGTAGACACAAAACTTGTATAACTGGTAAAACTAAAGATTAAATTAAAGCCCTGTCATCAATTCTGTTGACAGGGCTTTTAATAACCAACTAATTCAAATTAAGTACATAAAACCATAGCACAGTGCCGGAACTTTGTCGGGAGTGATAAGGTGAGATTTACCTATATCCTAAAGTTCGGTAAAAAAGTACTTTCACATCAATAAATTATACCATTAAGAACAACCCTTGTACCAATGGAAACAAATAATGTGTAACTGGAAATTTCACTTTAGTCTGATTACTAGCAATTAACAAGTCTATTATTCAAAATTTTAAGATTTTTTTAATACATTGTAGCCAACACTAAACCATTATTGAAAATGACAAGAACAACAAAGTATCTATTATTGATGCTTCTAACCATTCTACTGGGCACGTATTTTTACATAACCTGTTGTAGTGAATGTGGAGCAAATACACCCGAGCCACCCTCCCAGGAGGCTATCATTCCTAAGGTGCCAGAGGTAACTTCTTATCCTTTTGCATTTAGCGATGGTGACTATGCGTATAGCGCAAACGAAAACTTCAACTTCAATACATCATCATCAGATGTATTAATGCCTTTAGGTGCAAGTATTGGCACTGGCATAACAAGTCTCAAAGGCTTTTTATCCGAGAATACTGGAAAAATTATCAATGTTACCGGGTATTTTAAAAGCGATGAAACTAATAGCTCTGCTTATCCTAATTTAGGATTGGCGCGTGCCATTGCAGTAAAAAATCATTTGGTTTCTAATGGAATTTCATCTGCTAGAATCAACACCATGGGTAAGTTAATGGACGATATGATTGCTAAGGACGATGTTTATTTAGGCCCTATAACATATAGTTTAAGTGGTGAGTCTGAAACTGCAGGTGAAGAACTTAAAGCGTTGTATGATACAATTAAATCTGACCCATTGGTGCTTTATTTCAACACTGCTGAAGCATCTATTAATTTATCTGAGCAACAACGCCAAAAAGTAGCTAATATTTCTAGGTATTTAGATAAGGTAGAAGATGCAACTGTAAATGTTGTTGGCCATTCAGATAACACTGGATTAGCATCTACCAACCAAAAACTTGGATTAAACCGTGCAGATTTTGCAAAAGCCTACCTTATGAGAAATGGGATTTTAGAATCTAAAATTAATATTTCTTCACTAGGACAAACGGCACCTGTTGCAACAAACGATACCGAAGAAGGACGTTCAAAAAACAGAAGAACTGTAGTAACACTAAACTAAATAATCACTAAAACTTAAATTAAGAAAAAATGGATATTGAAAATATGAACATCTGGTGCTGGTTAATTCCCTTATTAGTAGGAGCAATTTGTGGAATTTTAGGCTACCTACTAGGAAGTCGTGGTGATACAACTATAGATAACTCAGCAGACTTAAAACTATTAGAAGATAAAAACCTAAGACTTCAAGCAGATTTAGACGCTTGCAATAAAAAAGCAACTGCGACGAGTACTAATCTTGCTGCTTCCGCTGCTAGTTTTGCTGCAGGAGCCGCTATAGCTTCTATTCCTTTTGACGCTGCAGCTGCAAAAGCTGCAATTGGCAAAACCATTAAACAGGATGACCTTAAAGTAGTAGAAGGTATTGGTCCGAAAATAGAAGGAATGTTTAAAGAAGCAGGTATCAAAACATGGAAAGCACTTTCAGATTCTAGTGTAGCTGATTGTCAAAAAGTTCTTGACGGTGGTGGAAAAAGGTACCAAGTACACGATCCAGCTTCATGGCCAATGCAATCTAAAATGGCTTATGAAGGTAAGTGGAAAGAACTATCTAAATGGCAGGATGAACATGACCATGGAAAGTTATAACTAACCAACCTTAATGCAAAAACCCCGATTCTAAATAGAATCGGGGTTTTTAATTTTTAATACTTTTCTTATCTATAATCTACCATTAGCTTCCACCCACTTAAAATTATATTGATCCTCTGGAAATTTCATTCTAGAAGAAATTCGTTCTAATCTTTCTGGAAGCTTCATTAAATAATCTCGTGCTTTTTGTGCCTCATCATTCAATCCTCGAATACCATCTATCTCCCAAAAAGCATTTAGTTTACTTAAAATATCTATATAATCTTGGGCTGTATAAACTCCTAAACGTTGGGCACAGTTAGAGAAATTCTCAAATGCAGCTCCAATAGTTCCTCCAGATTCCCTTAAAAAGTGAGCTGGCATTACAATTTTCTGTTTCATCATATCAGCGAAAGCCACCATCATTCCGTTGGGATCATGGCCTAATATAGTTTTTACAAATTCTCTATAAGCCAAATGGTGACGCATTTCATCACCTGCAATGATTGTACACATTTTTCCTAATAATACATTCCCCTTTTTCTTTGCCATTTGTCCAACACGTTTGTGTGAAATATTAGTAGCTAATTCTTGAAAAGAAGTGTATATAAAATTCTTATATGGATCTCTATCGGTTCCAATATCAAAACCATCAGAAATTAAATGTTGTGTGGTAATCTCTATTTCTCTCATGTTTACTCTACCAGACAAATACAAGTATTTGTTTAGCACATCACCATGACGATTTTCTTCAGCTGTCCAAGCACGAACCCATTTAGCCCATCCATTGGTTTTATTTTCTCCATGCTGATCAATTCCTACAACATCCATTAACCAAGACTCATATGTAGGTAATGCTTCTTCAGTAATTGTATCAGCAACCATGGTAACCCAGAAGTCATATCCAAGCTCTTTAGATTCTTCGCGCAACTGCTCTACATGATCTAAAAAACCATCACTTTGCGGATCTGGTAAAAAATCAGTTGGCTGCCAAATATCTTCTGGTTTAATTAGAAAATTATCCATAAAACCTTCAACTTCAGGCTCAATTGCCTGCATTACTTCCAATCTTATATTTTTTTCTGACATCTCTATCTTTTTATCAAAGTTCGCTATTATTAACTAAAATACCATAAAACCATCTCAATTTTCAGTTCCTACCCTTTTCTTTTGAATAGAATGTATGCACTGGCCTACTCTGCCAATACTCCTTAGTATCAATATCCATAAGAGTCAATGGCCCTTTAAATGCTGCTCCTGTATCTAGATTCCAAACGTTTGCTGCATTTATGGGGGTAGTTTCTCCTATTCGTGTAACTGGTGTATGACCAATATAAATTTCTGAATAATGAGACAATCTTTTAGGGTAGTAAGCGTCTGTTTTTTCCAATTTAGGATTTAAAGAAAGTACCAATTCCCAAAGCGTTCTATCCCAATAAAAAGTTACATTAGAATACTCATATTCCACTCCTTTTAAATTGGTAAATCCTGCATGTAAAAAAAGTCTGTTTTCACTATCTAGATAATAATCTCTTAAGTTTTTATAGAATTCTATATGTTTGGTTTTTGTCTCTGTATCGGCCTTTTCATATGAATTAACGGTAGCTTCACCGCCATGCTTAAACCACAAAGGATTATCTGCTGCTTCAACTAACCATTCATAACAAAGGGCATCATGATTTCCACGTAGAAAAATACAATCATGGGTTCTATTTAGCTCTAAAAGAAAATCAACTGTTTCTACTGCTTCACTCCAGCCATCTATATAATCACCTAAAAAAATAAGCCTATCATCAAAAGAAACTTCAGCCTTAACCATCACTTCTTTTAAACCTTTTAATCCAGAGTGAATATCACCAATCACTAAAACTCTTGATTTTTTCATTTTGCAAAAATGACAATTAGTCCAATAATTACAAGGATAAAAAGTACTAAAAAGAAAATTTTCCAAAAAGAATAAGGCCTAGATCCACTTAAAACTCCTGTTTGTCCGTTTACATAAAAATGATATTCTTTTCCGCTATAACGATACGAGCTTATGTATACTGGGAGTAACATATGCTTAAAGGTTTCTTTTGATAATTTTATATCTGCATTAGAGATACGCTGCGTATCACCTCCAATATCTCTTCGTATCCAATTATAAGCTCTATGCTTAGCTTCTTGAAAGGACTGATGGTGACCTTCTTTTAGGGAGATCGTGTATTTTTCCGTTACAAAACCTGATAGGTATTTAGAATTAAAACCTACCAGTTCCTTTAAATTCCAATAAGCAACTTCCGCAGGAATATCTCTTCTTTTTTTCTGGGAAGCGTTAATAAGAATATCATCTACAAAACCATCTACGTTACCCGCTGCGTATGACCACTTGGTTTTACGTACTTGCCTTGTTTGCCTCCCCTTACTTGTTTTATACGTTTGCGTCTCATAATAATAATCCCCTCGTTGTCCTTGGTAAGAAGCAAAAAGACTAGCATCAAAAGTCCAATAGGGAACATAAAGTCCATGAAGACCTTCTGGGTCTAGAGCTGCCCGCTTAAGGTTATTTGGAGCAAACCACAAACCATTTACCCAGCTCTTGAACACAGCTCTAGCCTTTTTAACGTCTAATTTAAAAGGCACTAATGCACCAGGTAATATCCAACCTTCTTGCTCTATATCCTCACGAATAAGAGGTTCGCTGCAATAGACACAGGCTAGAGATTTGTAATTTTCTTCTACGTGTTGGTTGGCTCCACAACTTTTACAGTGTAAAAGTTCAATGGTTTCGGTGTACGCATTTTCACCAACTATTTTCAAATAATGGGTAAGCTCTAGCTCCTCAAAACTACTTTTTGATTGTTCTATAAATTCCTCGTAACCACAATACTCGCAATTGAGCTGATGGGAACCTGGTTTAAATTTCAGTTCCGCACCGCAACTAGCGCATGGTTTTTTATGTTCGGATGCTTGGATTTCTTCCATGAAACATTTACTAAAACTGGGGCTTGCGCCGCAGTTTTTCATCTTTAAATAGGACTAGATAAATTATGCTGTTGGTAATGGAGGTGGGGTATTACCACCCAGAAATGATTTTAATTCCTCTATTTCCTTCAAAGCACTCCAATTGACCATCCCTTGCTTCCAAACCAAAGAATCTTTATTTATAGTTCGGTTAGCAAATAGCTCTTTAAGTTTTTCAAAAGAGACAGGACCAATTTGCTGTCCATTAGCAGCATAAAAATAACTCGCTTGAACGGGGATAGGTGGTGGTGCCGTTTGCTGTACTTGTTGAGGTTGCCCTCCAAATGGTTGTCCTGATGGTTGCCCCATTAGCCCACCCATTTGCTGTGCTAAGACAAAGCCCATGCCCATACCCATACCTGCGCCAGCTGTACCACCTTCGTTGGCAGCTGCTAACTCCATGGCTTTAGCTGCCTTAAATTGGGCTAACTTTGTCATGTCTAACTTATCTAGTCGGCTGTATTCAAAAATCTCTTTTTTAAGCTCTTCCGGCATAGAAACATTCTCTATATAGAATTTCTCTAACTCAATACCAACACGATTGAATTCTGGTTGCATTACAGATTGGCAGGTTTCTGATAACTCTGTCGTATTTGCAGCGTATAACTCTATAGGTAAATTAGCCTCTCCTACCGTATCTGTAAAACGAGTAACTATTAAGCTTTTAAGGTGTTCATTTATTTCATAGTTGGTAAAATTACCATCTGTACCTACTACATCTACAACAAATTTTCCTGGGTCATTTACTCTAAAACTGTAGGTTCCAAAGGCCCTAATCTCTACCAAGCCAAAACGTTCATCGCTTAACATAAACGCATTTTTAGTTCCCCATTTTTCATCTGTAAACAACCGTGTATTTACAAAATACACTTCAGCTTTAAAAGGGCTATTAAATCCATATTTCCAACCCTTAAGCGTGGTCAAAATAGGAAGATTTTGAGTGTTTAAAGTATACGTACCTGCTGTAAAGACATCGGCTAATTGACCTTCGTTTATAAACACCGCAGTTTGTCCTTCACGTACAATCAACTTAGCATTGTTCTTTATTTCATTTTGATATCTCTCAAATCTGTGAACAATGGTCTCATTATTAGTATCCAGCCATTCTATTATATCTATAAACTCATGACTCAGTTTTTTCTTTATTTCATCAAATAAGCTCATTTTTCTATATTTTTTAATTGAAGTAAAAAGGTAGGCAATTCATGAAGATTCAACAAGCATACGGCTGCTATATTCTTAATCTGAAGGCAATACACAGGCTTTATTCCTTACAAGCCTTCAAAAAAGGAATAATTCACAACAAAATGTATATCAAACTATATTTTCTATTTACCTTAGAACTACGAATTTCCATATCCTATTATGAAGAAAGTGTTTTGTATTGGCGAATTACTGATAGATTTTGTTGCAGAAAATCAGGGTAGCGATTTATCAAAAGCCAAAGAGTTTACAAAAAAAGCAGGTGGTGCCCCAGCAAATGTGGCATGTGCAATCAGCAAACTAGGAGCTAAAAGCATATTTGTTGGTTGTGTTGGAGATGACCCTTTTGGGATATTTCTTTTAAATATATTAGAAGATGTTAATGTAGATATCTCATTGGCTCAAAAGTCGGAAACCTTTACTACGTTAGCTTTTGTTTCCATTGATGCTGATGGAGAACGAGATTTTGTTTTTAGCCGAGGTGCAGACAAGGAATTAAAATATGACCCGTCTATAAAAAATGATTTCAAGGGTAATATGGTGCATTTTGGTGCTGCAACTGCGCTCTTAGGAGGTAAATTAGAAGATGCTTACGGAAGGTATTTTTTTGATGCACTGACCCAAAATTCGTTCATTAGTTTTGATCCAAATTATAGAGTAGATCTTTGGAAAAATAAAGAAGAACAGTTCATTAAAAAATGTATGCCGTTTGTACAAAAATCGCATCTATGTAAATTTAGCTTAGAAGAGGCACAATTGCTCTCTGGAAAAACTGATTTGACTGAAGCTTGTGATGTTCTTCATGAAATTGGCACAGAAACAATTGTAATTACATTAGGTGGTGAAGGCACACTATTAAGCACACCCAAATACAAAAAAACAATACCAAGCATCTCTGTGACACCAATAGACACTACTGGAGCAGGAGATGCTTTCATAGGCTGTCTTTTAAAACAAATTTCCACTTCTACCAATTTTGAGGATGTTCTAAATGACGAAACAATACTCACGCAAATGGTAGCTATGGCGAATAAAGCAGGTGCCATCACTACTACTAATTTTGGAGCTATAGAGGCGCTACCCTCTCAAAATCAACTAGAATCCTAGTATGAACCAAGCCAAATTACATCGTTTAATGACCTCAAAAAGGTCAAGCGCAAACACCGATAGTCTGGAGAATCAATTCCAACAGAGACTATCAACGAACCTTACTCTAATTAGTTCTCTATTTTTTTCATTGTATGAGAAAGAAAAGAATGCCGTATTCTTTTATCGTCTTTTAAATACTATGGAAGATTTGTTCCATAAAAGACCAAAAGATTTAAAAAATCTGGACATTGATCGTTTACAAAAAGGAAACTGGTATCAAAGCGAGCAGCTGGTAGGAATGCAATTATATGTAGATAGATTTAATAAAGACATTAAAGGACTAGACGAAAAACTCTCATACTTTGATGAACTGGGTATAAATTTTCTTCATCTTATGCCAATAACCACAAGACCAGAAGGAGAGAATGACGGTGGCTACGCGGTGAACAGTTATCATGAAATTGATCCTACATACGGTACCAAGAAAGATTTTGCCAACTTTAGTAAAAAAGCAAGGTCTAGAGATATGATTCTGATGTTAGATTTTGTTGTGAATCATACCTCAGACGAATTTGAATGGGCAAAAAAAGCTATTACTGGAGAAGAAAAATATCAAGACTTCTACTACACGTATCCAGATAGGGTAATTCCTGATGAATTTGAAAAGACATTACCAGAAATTTTCCCAACTACTGCGCCAGGAAGTTTTACCTATAACCACGAGATGAAAAAATGGGTCATGACCTGTTTTAATGCGTATCAATGGGATTTAAATTATACAAATCCAGAGGTGTTTATAGAAATGCTAACCAACTTATTAAAGTTGGCAAATATGGGCGTAGATGTTATTCGTTTTGATGCACTAGCTTTTCTTTGGAAAAAAATTGGCACTGATTCCCAAAACCTTCCAGAGGCGCATCAACTTATCGCCTTGTTTAGAATGTGCTTGCAAGTAATAGCTCCAGGTGTTATACTCCTAGCCGAGGCCATAGTTGCACCTAGGAATATAATTAAATACTTTGGGGAAGGTACTTTAGAAGGTAATGAATGTGAAGTTGCCTATAACGCATCTTTAATGGCGTTACTATGGAACTCTATTGCCACAAAAAAGACTTCTTTACTTTATAAAAGTTTAATAGAAGTTCCTTCTAAGCCCATGGACGGCACATGGATAAATTATGTAAGATGCCATGACGATATTGGCTTAGGGTATGATGATGATTTTATTCGTCACATGGGATGGTCTCCGACTGAACATCGAAAATTTTTGCTGGATTATTACTGTAGAGACTTGGAATGGTCTCCTTCCAAAGGGATTGTTTTTATGTACAATCCTAAAAATGGGGATGGTAGAATTACGGGTAGCACTGCATCTTTACTAGGCTTAGAAGAAGCCATAACACAAAAGGATGAGCAAAAAATAAAACAAGCGATTGCAAAAATCTTAATGCTTCATGGTATTATTCTCAGCTACGGCGGCATACCACTAATTTACGCCGGAGATGAAATTGGAACTTTAAATGACTACACATTTAAAAAACATCCAGACCATAAAGACGATAGTCGTTGGGTAAATAGACCAATGCAAGACTGGGATACTGTAGCTAAATTAGATAGTGCTAAAAACCATACTACAGAAATTTTCAATGGCTTAAAACAACTCATAGCTTTACGTAAAAAATTGCCAGTTTTTGCTGATACGCAGGCTCCAATTATTCATCCAAGTCCTAATGAACATATTTTTCTTTTTGAGCGAAAGAACTTAGAACAACGTGTTTGGGTACTTTCTAACTTTGATGAAAACAGTCACTTTATCCATGTTTCCTGGTTGTTATCTGTTGGGATGCTTTCTAATGAAAAATTTGTAGATTGTATAAGTGGGAAAGAATTAGAAATAGAAAATAATCTATTAAAAATAGCTACCTATCAACATATGTGGATAGTTAAAGCTTAGTTGTAATCTACTTTCCTTAAAACCCGTAAGGCAGCTTGTAAAGCTAAAAATACCTTTGGATGGTTTTCTTTTGTACCGTT
This sequence comes from uncultured Maribacter sp., assembly GCA_938038975.1. Taxonomy (GTDB): domain Bacteria; phylum Bacteroidota; class Bacteroidia; order Flavobacteriales; family Flavobacteriaceae; genus Maribacter. The sequence goes on from CALHVP010000189.1 coordinate 15,015, forward strand.
TTTTGCCCATTCCATCTGTTCTTTAGCTTCATCAAATCCGTTTAGATAGCATATTAGATGCGTATCCGGCAGATGCCTTAAATCTTCAAGTTCCAAAGGCGTTAAAACACTTCCGTTTTCTAGTTTTGATAGTATACTATTGTTGGTGTTAAATATATGATGTAATACCTTTTTATCATATTGAGGAGGCTGAAACACCAAATTGGTATGTATTTGGTAGGTGCCATTTTCTTGAAAAGTAATTCTCAATTCTTCCAAAGGATAATAACGTTGCTTATCACCTAATCCCAATCTAACAAACTCCATAGTGGTGAACGAATCCTCGTTAAAAGTTATCGTAACCTCATCCAAATTCGAATAAAACAACTTTACTTGCTCATTTATCAATTCTATGTCTACCCTATAATAATAGGTTTGTCCTTTAACTACTTTTCTGTTACCTGCCCAACAGACAACAAATTGTTCTTTGAATACTTTGTAGTTACTTTCTAGGTCTTTGTGCCTATTATTTATAAAATCAATTACACCATCTAAGGTCAATTCAATGTTGTTTCGAGCATGTTGCTCTATGGTTGCAACGGCTTCAGAATTCAGGTCCTTTAATTCAATACCATATGCTTTTGGCAGACTAATACTACCTTCTCTAAAAAAAACGGAACCTCCGTAGTATTTCCATATATTCTTACGTAACGTGCAGATGTTCCCATTAGATTTTATGGTTACCAAGCCAACGACTTTACCTTCTTCTAAATGTGGAAACGGAATATTTTCATAGGAGATTAAAGGAGGATTGTCCAGATAAGCATTTACAAGGTTTTGAATCTTGCTGTCATCAAAAAAATCTACACCAACAATTTTATTATCCTCATCCTCTACTCCTATTACAATAAAGGAGTTGTTATTAGGATTACTGTTAGCCAAAGCACAAACATGTTTTAGAAATTTTGCCTTTCCTTCTTTTTGATTAATAGAAATAAAACGTTTTTTATCGTAGAAACTATTCTCGTCATTATGTGCGAGCAAGTTCTTGACCAATAAACGTTTATTGATCATAGATTCTTATTAACTATAGTTGAAGATGCTTGTGCCGTTGGCATAACTACCAAATCTGCAATATTTACGTGATATGGCCTAGTAACTACAAAGTGAATAATATCTGCTATGTCTTCAGGCTTTAATGCCTGAAACCCTTTGTAAACATTTTCCGCACGTTGCTCATCACCTTTAAACCTAACAGCACTAAACTCCGTCTCTACCAATCCCGGATTAACTGCTCCAACTCGAATACCGTGTTGGTTCAAATCCATACGCATACCTTGGTTTATAGCATCTACTGCATGCTTACTAGCACAGTATACATTCCCCTTTGGATACACTTCTTTTCCTGCTGTTGAGCCAATATTTATGATATGTCCGCTCTTGTTAGCTATCATTTGAGGAATTATAGCCTTAGATACATATAATAAACCTTTGACGTTGATATCTAGCATAGCATCCCAATCTTCTAAATTACCCTCCTGAATGGTATCCATACCATGGGCATTACCTGCATTATTAACCAAAATTGAAATCTCTTTAAAGGGTGAGGGCAAAGAATCAATTGCATTTTGAACAGCGGCCTTGTCTCTAACATCAAAGTTCAAGGTATGAACTTTGGTATGAGAACTTAATTCTTGATTCAATTCATCTAATCTACTTTGTCGTCTTCCGCAAAGCACCAAAGGATACCCTTGTTTCGCAAAAAGTTCAGCCGTTGCCTTTCCAATTCCGCTTGTAGCTCCTGTAATAAATACTGTCTTCTTCATCTTAAGTTATTGAATATATTTATAACTAATTAAGCTACTTGGTGGCCTCTTGCTGCTTCCAGCAATATAAACCAATCTTCTAATTCCATGTCAATTTGCACTGCTTTCATAGCCAATGCGAGTCTTTCAGGTGTTGCAGTACCTACAACTGGATACACTTTTGCTGGATGCTTTAATACCCAATTCAATAAAAGTTGATCTTCTGTTGCCTCATATTTATCACACAACCTATTTAGGACTATTTTAATTCGTTTTACCTGTTGGGAATCTTCCTTGAAGTAGGTGCCAAGTGGGCTCCAAGACATGGCTAAACGTTTATTTATAATACAATCATCCAAAGAACCATCATCTATTGCAGTATTTGCTGTAAGTGAAAACTCTACTTGATTACCTTCTACAGGGACTATCGTTTCAATCATTTCTATCTGAGAAGTAGTGAAATTAGAAACTCCAAACTGCCTTATTTTACCCTCTTTTTTTAATTGGGAAATAGCTTCAGAGACTTCTTCAGGATGCATTAAAGGACTTGGTCTATGTAACAATAGTACATCCAAATAATCAGTTTGTAGCATTTTCAACGAACGCTCCGCGGACCAAATAATATAATCTTTACTATAACTGTAATGAGCTACTTTATTACCTCTGCTTTCTCCATTTAATTGAATACCGCATTTACTAATTAAATGTATATCTTCTCGTTTAATACTGCTATTTGCAAAGGCAGCACCAAACTGTTCTTCGGTAGTATAATCACCATAAATATCCGCATGATCAAACGTATTAATTTTAAGGTCTAAACAGTGATGCATTAGTTGCTCCATTTGTTGTTGAGAAAGTTGTTTTCCCCATTTACCCCAGGTCATAGTGCCTGCAATTATTCTAGAATAGTTATCGGTATCTTTCATAAGCAAGTGAAATTAAAAAGAAATCCCTTAAAATCTTGATAAAAACATAGGCTTTTCGCAATTTTTAACCAATCATTAACAGCTACTCAGTGAATAAATTTTCAATTTGCACAACTGTTAAAATAGTAACTGATTTTTACTAAAAAATATAGCTTAGTACATGGAACAAAATACACCAGTAGACATTAGTGCCGTAAATGAGAAAATAGCTCAGGAAAGTGCTTTTATAGATTTGCTTATCATTGAAATGAACAAAGTAATCGTTGGTCAAAAACATATGATCGAAAGATTATTGATAGGCCTCTTAGGACAAGGACACATTTTATTAGAAGGTGTTCCAGGACTAGCAAAGACCTTAGCCATTAATACATTATCAAAAGCAGTTAAAGGTAGTTTTAGTAGGATACAATTTACACCAGATTTACTACCTGCTGACGTTGTAGGCACCATGATATATAATATGAAGGAGAATGACTTCTCTATTAAAAAGGGTCCTATTTTTGCAAACTTTGTTCTCGCAGATGAGATTAACCGTGCTCCGGCAAAAGTACAATCAGCGCTATTAGAGGCCATGCAAGAAAAGCAAGTAACTATTGGTGATGAAACCTTTATACTTGACAAGCCATTTTTGGTTATGGCTACTCAAAACCCAGTAGAACAAGAAGGAACATATCCTTTACCAGAGGCTCAAATTGACCGTTTTATGCTGAAAACGGTAATTGACTACCCAAAGATGAATGAGGAGCAGATGGTGATGCGACAAAATCTTTCCGGGAAGTTCGAGACAGTTAACCCTGTAGTTTCTATAAAACAAATTTTAAGTGCTCAAGAAGCCGTTCGTGAGGTCTACATGGATGAGAAAATTGAAAAATATATATTAGATATCGTATTTGCTACTAGGTATCCAGAAAAATACAACCTAGAAAGCTTAAAACCTTTAATTAGTTTTGGAGCATCACCTAGAGGAAGTATCAACCTTGGTACCGCTGCTAAATGCTATGCGTTTATTAAAAGAAGAGGTTATGTAGTGCCAGAAGACGTTAGAGCAATAGTTCATGATGTACTGCGCCATAGAATAGGAATCACCTATGAGGCTGAAGCCGAAAACATTACTTCGGTAGATATTATTAATAAAATTGTAAACGAAATTGAAGTACCATAGAGCAAAGTTTTCAGTAGGTAGTATTAGTAAGCAACACTGTATTGTCTACGACTGCCAACTGCTACTGAATACTGCTAACTAATATTTAGAATGGATACTAAGGAATTACTCAAAAAGGTTCGTAAAATAGAGATAAAGACTAGGCGTCTTTCTGACCATATTTTTGGTGGAGAATACCACTCTACGTTTAAGGGACGGGGTATGACTTTTAGTGAAGTAAGACAATATCAATTTGGAGATGATATTAGAAGTATAGATTGGAATGTTACGGCCAGATACAACGAACCCTATGTAAAAGTATTTGAAGAAGAAAGAGAACTTACTATGATGCTTTTAGTAGATGTAAGTGGCTCAGAGCTTTTTGGAACTACTAATCAATTTAAAAATGATATAGTTACAGAAATTTCTGCAACGCTAGCATTTAGTGCGTTACAGAATAATGATAAAATAGGACTCATCTTATTTTCAGATCAAGTAGAGCTTTTTATTCCTCCAAAAAAAGGAAAGACACACGTGCTTCGTATTATTAGAGAGCTGTTGGAATTTAAGCCTAAAAGCAATAAAACAGATATTGCTCAAGCCTTAAAATATCTAACCAATGTGATGAAGAAAAAGGCAATTGTCTTTGTCTTGTCTGATTTCATAGCAACTGACTATGAAAGAACGCTAAAAATAACTGGAAATAAGCATGACGTAACAGGGATACGTGTTTATGACGAACGGGAACAGCGCATTCCTAACTTGGGAATTGTTCAAATGATGGATGCAGAAACAGGCTCAAAACAATTAGTAAATACCCAGTCTAAAAAAGTAAGAACTGCTTATGCCAATTTTCATAAGGAGAGCGTAACTTACTTCAAAGAGACGTTTACAAAATCAGGTTGTGGAGTATTGGACTGCCGCGTAGATGAAAGCTACGTTAAAAAACTACTAGGTTATTTTAAACGAAGAGGATAATGCGAGCTAAGATAACTACAACTAACATATTGTCTCAAAGACAAAGTCGTAACAGCATCCAAATGATTGGATGTGTGTTAGTACTTATGCTTTTCTTTGGTTTTAATGGGAATGCTCAAACAAAACCTACTATTAAGACGAATGTTGATACCACTTACATAAGAATTGGAGAACAGATAAAATGGGAGATAACTGTTGGTATAGATTCTACTGATCAGGTTATTTTTCCTGAAGGTCAAACTTTTTCTCCGTTGGAAACAGTAGAAGCCTATGCAACAGACACCACACGAAAGAATGACCGTCTCACATTACAAAAAATCTACGCTCTTACGCAATTTGAATCTGGTACGTACAAACTTCCCAGTCAACGCATAGAGATAAACGGAGTTGGGTATTTCACAGATTCTCTACAAATTAATGTAGAAACAATTCCTGTAGATACCTTAGCCCAAAAAATGTATGATATTAAACCCCTAATGGTGGTTGATAAAACCAATCCAGATTTATGGAAATATCTTTTAGGAGCAGTTCTAGTTTTATTATTAATAGGCGGACTATTTTACTGGTTCGTATTCCGTAAAAAACCATTGACCGAAGAGGAAAAGGTTGCTTTGCTCCCTGCTTATGATCGTGCTCTTTTAGAGCTTAAGCGTTTAGAAAACTCTAAGTACCTAATCCAAGACGAGTACAAAGAATACTACTCTGAACTTACAGATATCGTTCGTTCTTACCTAGAAGAAGATGCGAACATTTCTGCTATGGAAAGCACCACAGGCCAATTGATAGAAAAATTAGAGCTGTTAAGTGATTCAGGGGATTTAGAACTAGAAAAAGACACTATTAGTCAGTTTAAAAATATACTGCAAACCGCAGATTTAGTAAAGTTTGCTAAATCAAAACCTTCCATGTCTGTTGCTGAGCAGGATAGGAAAATTGTAGGGCTTATTGTAGAAAAAACTCATGAAGCAATTCCAGAACCAACAGAGGAAGAGTTAATGCAGCAAGCAGAATACCAAGAAGAATTAGAGCGAAAAAAGCAAAAGAAAAAACTGATAATTGGAATAGCTTCGTTAGCTGCCCTTGTAATTATTGGTACTACCATTGCAGGGTTTCAACTTGGATTTACATATCTAAAAGATACCATAATTGGACACCCTAGTAAGGAATTACTGGAAGGAAATTGGGTCTCCAGTCGTTATGGATTTCCATCCGTTATTTTAGAAACGCCAAAGGTACTTATTAGAAAAGAAGTAAAACTACCGCCAGAAGCAAAGGCGAACATTAACGAGATACAAGCCTTTGAATACAGAAGTGCTATGAGTCTTTTTAGCATTGGCGCTACTTCTATTACTCTTAGTGAAGAAACAGAAACTGACTTTGCCCAAACCATTGAGCAAATTGTCAAAAATTTTGAAGTTCAAGGAGCCAAGAATATCATTACTAAACAAGAAGACTTTGTAACCATAAGCGGTGTTAAAGGACTTAAAGTATATGGTAGCGGAAAATTTGCTGTGCCTGGTTCTAAAGATCTAATGAAGGGGAAATATACCATCCTTTTATTTGGTGGAAAAGGGTTCCAACAATATGTGATTTTATCTTGGAAAGATGATGATACCTATGCCCAAGAAATTGTAGATAGAATATTAACCACGGTTGAGGTAAAAGCAGAAATTTAGATGTTAGAGAATATAACGTTCGCAAATCCAGATTTCTTTTGGCTGTTTCTATTACTGCCATTTGCTATCCTATGGTATATTTTTAAACAGAAAGAAGAAACGGCTTCCTTAAGAATATCTAGCTTAAAAGGATTTAGTTATGCTAGTTTTTTACCTAAGCTTAAACCCATTTTATTTGCTTTTCGTCTACTTGCCCTTGGCGCTATTATCGTTGCTATGGCAAGACCTCAAACAGAGGATATCTCCACAAGAACTAAAACCACCAAGGGAATAGATATCGTTATGGCAATAGATGTTTCTTCTAGTATGCTGGCAAGAGATCTTAAGCCTAACAGATTAGCAGCTCTTAAAAAGGTTGCAGCGGATTTTATAAAAAAAAGACCAAACGACCGTATTGGCTTGGTTGCTTACGCAGGTGAAGGATATACCAAAACACCAATTACTACAGATAAAACTATAGTACTAAACTCACTTCGAGAAATAACTTATGGTCAATTAGAGGATGGTACTGCAATTGGAATGGGCTTAGCTACCTCTGTAAACAGACTAAAAGAAAGTAAAGCAAAAAGTAAAATTATTATTCTTTTAACGGACGGTGTCAATAATTCTGGCTTTATTGAACCTCAAACCGCTGCAGAACTAGCTGTAGAATATGGAATAAAGACCTATACTATTGGCCTTGGAACAAATGGGAATGCGTTATCACCAATAGCCTACAATGCAGATGGGTCTTTTAGATACGGTGCAAGGCAAGTAGAGATAGACGAAGAGTTATTAAAAGAAATTGCGAATGCTACTGGCGGTAAATATTTTAGGGCTACCAATAACGAAACTCTAGAAGAAATTTATGATGAAATTAATAAGTTAGAAAAAACAGAAATAGAAGAGTTTAAATACTACCGCTACGAAGAACGGTATAGACCTTGGATATGGCTAGCAGGTGTGCTCCTTTTATTAGAATGGGTATTACGAAATACGGTATTTAGAAGCTTTGTTTAAATTATGATACAGTTCGACGAAAAAATATATTTTTATTTGCTGTTCATCATCCCGGTGATCATAATCCTATTTGTGCTTTTACTAATTTGGAAAAAGCGAATTCAAAAGAAGTTTGCAAATTATGAACTTTTAAAAAGACTTACTCCAAATCGCTCTCAAAACAAAGCTACATTTAAGGTCATCATTTTTCTTTTAGCATTAACCGCATTAATAGTTGGATTGGTAAATCCAAAAATTGGTACGAAGCTAGAAACTGTAAAAAGAGAAGGAGTAGATATTGTATTTGCAGTAGATGTATCTAAGAGTATGTTAGCCGAGGATATTGCACCAAATAGGATTGAAAAAGCTAAGAGATTAGTTTCGGAAATTATAAACCAACTAGCAAGTGACCGTATTGGTATTATAGCATATGCAGGGCAAGCATTTCCTCAATTACCAATTACAACAGATTACGGAGCGGCTAAAATGTTTTTGCAAAGCATGAATACTGACATGTTAAGCTCACAGGGCACAGCCATAAATGAAGCTATAGAATTAGCTACTACATTTTATGATGATGAAGAACAGACCAACAGAGTGTTATTTATCATATCAGACGGTGAAGATCATTCCGAAGGAACAACTTTAAGTGCAGTAGAAGACGCCGTAGAGGAAGGTATTCAAATTTACACTATTGGTGTAGGCAAATCAAAAGGCGCACCTATTCCTTTAAAAAGAAACGGTATACTTGAAAGTCTAAAAAAAGATTCACAAGGAGAAGTAGTAATAACAAAATTGAATGAAAAAGTTCTTGTAGATATTTCTGATGAGGGTAACGGCAAATATATTGATGGGTCCAATACAGATGAAGCTGTTGAAATTATAAAAGAGGAGCTGCTACAAATGGATAAAAAAGAGTTTGAGGCAAAACAGTTTGCAGAGTATAAAGACCAATTTCAATGGTTTCTAGGAGCCGGGCTTTTACTTCTATTCTTGGATGTATTTATCTTAGATAGAAAAACCAAATGGTTGAAAAAATTAAATTTGTTTAACGAAAAACAGATAGACTAATATGAAAAAAACACTATTTATTCTTCTGACGTTTTTCGTAGGCACATCTTTGTTTGCCCAGGAAGAAGACTTAAAAGCGAAGGAAAAAAGTCTAAAAACTTCTAAAAACTATACTTGGGAAGCAAATAAAAAACTATCTGAAGATGATTTTATTTCTGCCGAGGCGGACTACAGAATAGCAATATCCGAAAGTGCCGAAAATGCTGCAGCTCCATTTAATTTAGGAAACGCGTACTATAACAAAGAAACGTATAGTGAAGCTTTTGATAGATTCAAAGAGGCCGGAGAAACTGCTTCTTCTAAAGGAGATAAGCATAATGCCTACCATAACATGGGTAATGTTTTTATGAAGCGCAAAGATTACGCCCAAGCTGTAGAAGCTTATAAAGAAGCCCTTAGAAATGATCCTACAGACGAAGAAACGCGCTATAACCTTGCTTTAGCGAAGGAGCTTTTGAAAAAAGACGAAGAAAACAAAGATCAAAACCAAGACGATCAGGACAAGAAGGATGAAGAGGATAAAAAAGATGAAGATAAGAAAGACGAGGGCGATAACAAGGATGATCAAAACCAGGATAAAAAAGACGAAGGAGACAAAGGTGATGAAGGTGATGAAGGAGACGAAAAGAAAGATGAAAATAAAGAAGGAGACGGTGATGAGAAAAAAGAGCAAAACAAAAAGCCTGAGCAAGGAGACAATCCTCAAGACCAGCCAAAGCCTAGACCAAATCAACTCTCCAAACAGCAAGTAGAAAATCTGTTGCGAGCAATGCAAAATGCGGAGAAAAAAGTAAAGGAAAAAATTGATGCCAAAAAAGTGCAAGGAGCAAAAGTAAAAACAGAAAAGGACTGGTAATAACTTTATGAATTATAAAAAATTATTCATTTTCGTTTCTTTCATCCTATTCGCCTTTCTAGTAAAGGCGCAGGATAATAGTGCTGTAACTTTTGAGATGAAGCTAAGTAAATCTAAGCTTGGTCTTAATGAACGTTTACGGGTAGATTTTATGATGAACAAGGATGGTGATAATTTTGACCCACCTAACTTTAATGGTTTTCGTGTTCTCATGGGACCTTCACAATCTATTAGTTCCTCATGGGTTAATGGTGTACGTAGTTATTCTAAAACCTATTCATATACTTTAGCTCCAACAGCAAAAGGAACATTTAGAATCAACCAAGCTACTATTGTTATAGATGGTAAAATTTATAAATCATTAGCGGAGAATATTGTGGTTACTGCGGCTGTAGACAAACCAAGCGACCAAATGACTGCGGATGATGTAGCGGATGAAAACCTACATTTGGTTGCAGAAGTCTCCAAAACAAATCCATATTTAAATGAAGCAATTACTGTAGTATATAAACTATATGTAAGTCCTTCGATTAGCGTGTCAAACTATCAACCGTTAGACAATCCTACTTATAATAATTTCTGGAGTCAAGATATCAAGGTAACAAGCCTTAATGCCCAAAACGGCACGTACAAAGGAAAACCTTACCGTTATGTAATATTAAAAAGAGTTGTTTTATATCCACAAAAATCTGGTAAGCTAGAAATTGAACCACTTTCATTAGATGTCACTGTAGATGTACCAACAAACAAACGTGACTTTTTTGGAGGCCGTGTTTACGCGCAAACAAACAAGACAGTATCTGCTGGTAATCGTACGATAAATGTAAAAGAATTACCCCTAAAAAATCAGCCTCCAAGCTTCAATGGTGCTGTTGGAGAGTTTGATTTTGTAGTGAAAACTAGCAAAAACAGTCTAAATGCCTCAGAATCCTTACAAGCAACTGTAGAAGTAAATGGAAAAGGTAATCTAAAGTTATTTAAACTACCTGAATTGGACCTTCCTAGCTCGTTAGAGGTATATGAACCAGAATTTACAGAAGCCGTTCGTACCAACCTTGCTGGTATGCAGGGGAAAGTAAGTAACAGTTATACTGTTGTTCCTGCGTTTAGAGGTAAATACCCATTACCATCTATTCCTTTTAGCTTTTTTAATCCCAAAAAGGGAACCTATACCACGCTTAACTCTGAAGAAATTGTAGTTAATGTTTTAGAAGGACCTAATAACTCAGCAAATACTGGACTTGCATCTAATGGCACAAACAAACAAACTGTAATTGCTGCTAACAATCAATTTAATTTTATAAAGCTTGATGCTAATCTTAGTGCAGTTGGCGAAAACTATTTCTTTAAATCAAACCTATTTTATCTTCTTCTTTTAGTTCCTCTAATATTTATTCCAATAGCTATTCTATTCCGTAAAAAAAGAGAAGAAATTGCAAGTGATGTAGTTGGAAATAAAGTTAGAAAAGCAAATAGATTAGCTAGAAAATATCTTTCTAAAGCAAAGAAAGAATTAGGTAATAAAGAATCCTTTTATGTGGCTCTAGAAAAAGCGCTACATAATTACCTAAAGGCCAAATTAAAGATAGAGACCTCAGAATTCAGTAAAGACAAGATTTCTGAGTTATTAAGGAAAAAAAACATAGAAGACCATACAGTAAATGGCTTTCTAGATGTACTAAAGAACTGTGAAGCAGCAAGATATAGTCCTTTTTCAAATGTTCAAATGCAACAGGACTACGAAAAAGCAGGTGAAATAATATCATTAATAGACAAGCAATTATAATATGGTGAAAAATTCTATCGTCATTATCATTTTCTTGTTTTGCCTATTAGGTAGCGCACAGAAAGACTCTAATTTTGAAAAAGCCACTACGGCCTATAATGAAGGTGCATTTAGTGAGGCAATAGACCTTTATGTAGCGATTTTGGAAGATGGTCAGCATTCAGCTGCCTTATACTATAATTTAGGAAATTCCTACTATAAGCTAAATGACATTCCAAACAGTATCTATTATTATGAAAAAGCACTTCTACTGTCACCTAAAGACCCTGAAATATTGAATAACTTGGGTTATGCACAACAAATGACCTTAGATGCTATTGACACAATGCCAGAAACCGGTTTGTCAAAGTTTTATAAAAGTATTCTCCATACGTTTACTTTTGACCAATGGGCCTATATGGGTGTTGCGTTTATTTGCCTCTTTGTATTTTTTTACATTCTGTTTTATTATTCTGAATACTCATCTAGGAAAAGATGGGCTTTTATTTGCAGTACCACTTCTCTAATAATTGCTATTGTTAGCGTTGCTTTTGCATTTATAACTTTTAATGATTTTAAAGCAAATAAGCCAGCTATTATTTTCACGGACGAAATTGAAATACAAGCAGAGCCAAATACATCTAGCGATACGGTTTTTGTGCTTCATGCAGGAACGAAAGTAAACGTCTTAGAGGAGCTAAAAGACTGGAAAAAAATTAGAATTATTGATGGCAAAACTGGCTGGATTCCATCTAATAATCTTAAACTGCTTAAAGATTTTTAAAATATCTTTAACATAAAACAACAGTAATACTATTATCTTTGTTTTCATTAAAATAGTTTATTGAAAGCATTAATATCTTTTATATCATCACTTCTCTTAACAGCGTTTCTTTTGGCGCCTAGTATTCTTATAATTGAGAATGACCAAAATATTTTTGGTATTGAACTTAGCGAGGATGAAAAAAACAAGGAAGAAAAAAAAGAGCTTTGTGAGGATGACTTCTTACTAGATAATTATTTTCAAAAATTTAAACTCACTCAAGATAGCTCGTTAAACTCTACCCTTGCTCTAATTGTATATTTAGATAAAAGCTACACAAACACGCTTGAAATTTTTCTTCCTCCACCTAAATCATTTAGTTAGATTATCTTAAGTTCTAAATAGTTACTATTCATCCTTCAATAACCACTGAAGGAATAAATCATTACATTATGTTTAAAAATTTAAAAAGTGATCTACCCGCTAGTATAGTGGTGTTTTTTGTTGCATTACCTCTTTGTTTAGGAATTGCCTTGGCAAGTGGCGCGCCTCTGTTTTCTGGCGTAATTGCTGGTATTATTGGTGGTATTGTTGTTGGTGGCCTTAGTGGGTCTAAAATAGGGGTAAGTGGTCCCGCTGCTGGTTTAGCAGCAATAGTTCTTACCGCTATTGGTGCTCTTGGTGGTTATCAAAATTTCTTACTTGCAGTAGTCTTAGGTGGTATAATACAAATAGTATTTGGAGTATTGAAAGCAGGTATTATAGGTTATTACTTTCCTTCCTCTGTAATTAAAGGAATGTTAACAGGCATTGGTATTATTATCATATTGAAACAAATACCTCATTTCTTTGGTTATGACCCTGATCCTGAAGGTGACTTTGCATTTTTCCAAGTTGATGGCCAAAACACATTCTCTGAAATAATAGAAACAGTCAATAATATTAGTCCAGGAGCAACATTGATTGCTTTTGTGGCTTTAGGTATTTTACTTTTATGGGATAAAGTCCTTTCCAAAAAAGGAAAGATTTTTAAACTAATTCAAGGCCCTTTAGTCGCTGTTGCGGCAGGTATTGTATTCTATATTCTTTCAAAAGACTCAGGTTCTCTTTCTATCTCATCAGACCATTTAGTTAGTGTACCAATTCCTATAGATGCAGCTTCATTTTTTGGACAATTCAGTTTTCCTAATTTTAGCGCCATCACCAATCCACAGGTTTGGATTACTGCATTTACCATTGCACTGGTAGCTAGTTTAGAGACTTTACTTTGCGTAGAGGCAACCGACAAACTTGACCCTGATAAGAACGTTACTCCAACCAACCGAGAATTACTTGCTCAAGGCACAGGGAATATTATTTCAGGTATGATTGGTGGACTCCCAATTACTCAAGTAATAGTAAGGAGTTCTGCAAACATACAATCCGGAGGCAAATCAAAACTGTCTGCAATAATACATGGTTTTTTTCTTCTGATTTCAGTTATTCTTATTCCCCGTTTATTAAACATGATACCGCTTTCTGTTTTAGCGGCTATTCTTTTTATCGTAGGATTTAAACTAGCAAAACCTTCATTATTCAAAAAGATGTATGCTATGGGGTGGAAACAGTTTATCCCTTTTACAGTTACCGTTGTTGGTATTATTTTTACTGATTTACTTATAGGTATAGGTTTAGGGCTAGCTGTTGGAATTATAGTTATCTTGATAAAAAGTTATCAAAATTCTCATTTCCTACATATTGAGGATAAAAGTAATGGGAAGCATAGAATTAAGATGACACTTGCAGAAGAAGTTACTTTTTTTAATAAAGGGGCTATTCTTAAAGAGTTGGATAGTTTGCCTAGAGATACTTACTTGGAATTAGATGTGAGAAAGACCAGATATCTAGATAATGATATTATTGAAATATTAGATGATTTTGCTTTTAAAGCCAAAGAGCGAGATATTGACATTCAATTAATCTCGGAAAGAGGAATTCTTGAGAATCCAGAAAGCTTTATTGAATTTTTTAAGTTAAGGCCCAAAGAAAATGAAGCTAAATCATAATGAAAAATAACAGATACAAAATACTAGTACTTTCAGATTTAAAAAAATCTACAGCTACAATGCTAAAAAGCACAGTTGGTTTAGCTAAAATAATTGATGGAGATATTTCACTGTTTCATGTAAAGAATCCTTTCGATCTAGTTAAAAAGGAAAGCCAATTATCTGCAATACGTTCAATGAACCAAGAACACACAGCTGTGAATAAGAAAATTCAAAAACTGGCAACTTCTTTTTCTAAAGAATATGGCACAGAAATGAATTGCACATTCACTTTTGGTCATGTTAAAAATGAGATTGAAGCGCATATAAAACAAGAGCAGCCGGACATAATTATTCTTGGCAAAAAAAAATCAAACGCATTTGATTTCATTGGAGATAACATCACCCAGTTTGTTTTAAAAAAACACAGTGGCGTAGTTATAATTGTTGATGAAAAGAATGCTATTAAACCAGGTGAAGACTTGTCCTTAGGGCTTTTTAATAGTGAAGAAAGCAAACTCAATATTCACTTTGCAGATGCGTTGGTTTCGAACATGAAAAAACCCTTAAAATCGTTCAAAGTAATTCAAAGTAACGCTACAGCTGAAACAAAAGACACTTTATTAGATTATAATATTGTTGAATATGTTTTTGAGAAAGGGGATAACTCGTTAAAAAATCTTTCAAATTATCTTATTAAGAATAAGATTAACTTGTTACATGTAGATCGAGCAGAAGAATCTACAAATGACGCCATGGAAAACGCGACCATAACATTCGATATTAAAGATATTATTAGTAATCTTAATGTCTCTTTATTGCTTACAGGCAAAACATTATCGACTTAATTTTTAAAAATTAAAACTACAATGAAAACACATACTAAAGAAACACAAGCGGCAATGACACCAAATTCCGCGATACAATTATTAAAGGAAGGAAACGAGAGGTTTATAAACAATACTATGATAAAGCGTGATCTACTTAATCAGGTTACGGACACAGCAACAGGGCAATATCCTTTTGCTACAATTTTAAGTTGCATAGATTCCAGGGTTTCTGCAGAGCTCATTTTTGATCAAGGTGTTGGAGATATTTTTAGTGCAAGAGTAGCTGGTAATATTGTGAATGAAGACATTTTAGGTAGTATAGAGTTTGCCTGTAAACTAGCTGGAACAAAAGTTGTTATGGTTTTAGGACATACGGCATGTGGAGCAGTAAAAGGAGCCTGTGATAATGCCAAAATGGGTAACCTAACCACACTTTTACACAAAATTAGGCATGCTGTAAAAGCTGTATCAGAACCAACGGATACCACTATGCGAAATTCTAAAAATATTGATTTTGTGAATGAAGTAGTAATTAAAAATGTTCATTTAACTATAGAGGATACTCGAAGCTTAAGTCCAATATTAACAGAAATGGAAGATAATGGAGAAATTAAAATCATAGGTGCCATTTATGATATTGCAACTGGGAAAGTCTCCTTCTTAGATTAGTTTTAAAAAGCTTATTATAAAGCCAATGCATTGCATTGGCTTTTTTAATTACATCTAAAATAAACTACCTTTCTATTAAGGAATACCACTTATAATAATTTATGAAAAAACTTTTCTCTAATCTTAAAGGAGACCTTTTTGGCGGTGTTACAGCTGGCATTGTTGCATTACCATTAGCACTAGCTTTTGGTGTTAGCTCAGGTTTAGGGCCTAGCGCTGGTCTTTATGGTGCAATCTTTATAAGTTTTTTCGCAGCAATGTTTGGTGGAACTAATACGCAAATATCCGGCCCTACTGCTCCTATGACAGCAGTAAGCATGGTTGTTATTGCAAGTATTGTAGCTCTTAATGACGGTAATCTGCAAAAAGCATTGCCTGCTATTTTAATTGTCTTCTTCTTAGCTGGACTTATGCAGGTAGGTTTAGGCTTAATGGGTATTGGTAAATATATAAGGTATATCCCTTACCCAGTTGTATCTGGTTTCATGACAGCGATTGGAGTTATCATTTTAGTCACACAAATACTTCCAGCAATAGGGTACTATCCCAAAGAAGATGTAGAATTTGTCAATAAATTTAAACCTCATGCAGAAGAAATCATATTAGATAACATTCTAAAAGATGAAGCGGGTGAAGGTATTCTAGTGCTCGAAGATTTTGAAGAAACGATTAAACGAGCTAAGAAAACCACCGAGGATGAAATATTAGAAGAAGCCAAAACACTGGCTAAAAGCGAAGCCTCTGGGGTTATAGGAGCATTCAACGTACTACCTAGAGCTTTGAAAAATATAAATTGGCTGGAATTAGCATTAGCATTAGCCACCATTATAATTATTTACGGCTTCAAAAGAATTACTACAACAATACCTAGTGCGCTAGTTGCCCTTGTCGTAGTCTCAGGTGTGGCATATGCTTTCGGGTTAGAATACCGTCCTATTGAAGAAATTCCAGGTGGATTTCCAGTACCCAATTTTATGATATTTACACAGTTTAAGCTAAGCTCTGTGTCTCCCTATATTTTTACTTCTTTAACCTTAGCTCTTTTAGGTGCAATTGATTCACTACTCACTTCAGTTGTAGCAGATAACATGACCAAAACCAAACACAAACCAAACAAAGAACTAGTAGGGCAGGGAATTGGAAATAGTATCGCTGCTATTTTTGGCGGTATTCCAGGTGCCGGTGCTACTATACGAACAGTAGTCAATATCAACGCTGGAGGTAAAACAAAGTTATCCGGTATGATTGCTGGAGTAATGCTTTTAATAATTATGCTTGCTTTGGCACCTGTCGCATCTCAAATTCCAGCAGCAGTTCTTGCAGGAATTTTAGTAACGGTTGGTATTGGTGTAATGGATTATAAAGGACTTAAAGCAATCCCAAGTTTACCCAGAGATATAACATTAGGTCCTTTGAAACTTAGTTCAGAAGTTCTAATTATGCTCACCGTTTTGGTTTTATCTTCTGTTTGGAACTTAGTTTATGCAGTAGGTATTGGTTTGGTTATAGCATCATTAATGTTTATGAAGAAAATG
Organism: uncultured Maribacter sp.; assembly: GCA_938038975.1. GTDB lineage: Bacteria > Bacteroidota > Bacteroidia > Flavobacteriales > Flavobacteriaceae > Maribacter. Next base: position 32,011 of record CALHVP010000189.1, read on the forward strand.
GGAGATCTTACTGCTGAACGTTCAAACGTAAAGTCCTTGGAAAAAGAAAAAGCATGGCCAGATGAGTCTGAATTTCCTAAAAACCTTAGAGAGGAAGTATTTATAAAACATATTAAAGGACCCTTGTTTTTTGGTTCAACTAGCGAATTTCAAGCACTGGCGCAGCAAATTCCAGATACCGCCTCTACCGTAATTATACGAATGGGTCGGATGCAATATATGGATCAAACCGGGCTTTATGCTTTGGAAGATGTTCTTATAGATTTAAGTAAATCGAACATAAACGTACTCTTCGTTAATGTCCTAAAACAACCTCGATATATGATGGAACGTGTGGATATTATTCCAGATTTAATTCCTGAGGAACATATTTTCAAAACCTTTGATGAATGTCTTTTGTGGATTAAAAATAATGTCAAAGACAATTACATAACTTAGCGGCATATGTCGCAATTCCCGTAAAAAAAGAGCCTTAGTCCTATAAAAGTTATAAATTTGCCTCTTTATGATACTGTTATGATTGATACTATTAAGGGGCATATTTTAGAGGTGAAAAACTTTACTGCAGAAAGTAAAGATGCAGTAGAAGCATTCCGAATAAAGTATTTAGGCAAAAAAGGGCTGTTGACTGATTTTTTTGCTGAATTCAAAAATGTTCCGAACGAACAAAAAAAGGAGTTTGGGCAAACTATTAATGAGTTAAAACAAGCAGCAACAGATAAAGTAAATGATCTTAAAGCCGCATTGGATAATACTGTTGAGGAAAATGGTATATATGGCGATTTAACCAGACCTGGAAACCCTATTGAACTAGGGGCAAGACATCCTATATCTATTGTAAAAAACCAAATTATAGAGATTTTTTCACGAATAGGTTTCAACGTTTCTGAAGGTCCTGAAATAGAGGATGATTGGCACAACTTTACTGCATTAAATTTACCAGAGTATCATCCTGCACGAGATATGCAAGACACTTTTTTTGTGCAAACAGATCCAGATATTCTGTTACGAACACATACTTCGTCTGTTCAGGTGCGTTACATGGAAAATAATAAGCCACCTATACGAACCATATCACCAGGCAGAGTATATAGAAACGAAGCAATATCAGCACGCTCGCACTGTTTTTTTCATCAAGTAGAAGGGTTATATATTGATAAAGATGTATCCTTCGCAGATCTTAAACAAACGCTGCAATACTTTACAAATGAACTTTTTGGCAAATCTAAAATACGTCTTAGACCTTCCTATTTTCCGTTTACAGAACCTAGTGCAGAAGTAGATGTATATTGGGGACTAGAGACTGAAACGGATTATAAAATGACTAAAGGTACTGGATGGTTAGAAATTATGGGATGTGGAATGGTAGATCCTAATGTTCTTAAAAATTGTGGTATTGATTCCGATGAATATTCTGGATTCGCTTTTGGTATGGGTATAGATCGTATTGCATTATTACTACACCAAATTTCTGATATTCGTTTATTAAGCGAAAATGACATTCGCTTTTTAGAACAATTCAAAAGTGCTTTATAAAGTTTTATTCCTTTTTTACTTTTTAATAAAGAACAACAGCACCGTGTTTTATGAAAAAAGATATAGAGATTCCCATTGCAAAAGATGTTTACATAGCAATAGTTAGCGAATGGAATGAAGAGTTCTCATCTAAAGATTGGAACGCTTATGTCCTTAATGACAGAAATACAGCAATAGAAATGGCTATAGTTGTCTCCAAAGGATTTAAAGGAGATAAGAAAACATCTACTATGCGACACTCTGTTGGGACCATAGAAGAGAAGTCATTTAAAAAAATAGAAGTAGTACAAGAAGATGTGCTTGCATTTAATAATGAATTTTTTCTTACATATTTTGCGGACGATAAGCTTTATGAAAAACGATTTTTATTTGAGAGTGGTAGCGTAGTTCCTGCAAATTTAAAACCTATTCCCCTTATTGAAAAAGATGGCGTCGTAGTAAAATAGTCCTACTTCTATATTATTAAGAGGTAATACTTCGTATGCTTTAAAACCTGATTTTATAAATAAATAAAAAGGAAACTCATCCTTTATTTGAACTTTTACTTTTAAATTTCTACGTATTCAGATAGACCTTTCTCATCTTCATTTGTCAACCATTCTCAATCTAGAGATAGTTTGAGTTTTCCGTTATCTGTAAAGGTAATTATGCCAGTTGCTTTTCCGGCTTTGAGCTCGTTGTCAGTCGTTGAACATTGATAAAGCATGTCCAATTTCTCATCTTCTAGTAGCGCTATTATTTTTCCATATTTTATGGGGCCACCAAAATAATCCGCTGTGACCAAATTACCATTCTGTTTATATTCGAATATAGTCTCAGAATCTACCCTCCCCTTATCTGTGTTTTGAACAAGCGAAAAAACCTTATTATTAAAATTAATATTCACCATTTAGTATCCTTTATTTGAACTTTAGTTGGTTTTACTATTATTTCAAAATGACTTCTCCGTAAAAATCAATGAAAGATTTTCTCCAAGCTTGTGGAAAAGGATGTTTTTTTAATTCCCTTGTATCATAAGCCATTAATAGAGACTTAGATATGGCTACAATACGTTCGTGCTTCTTACTATATATTTTCCCTTCACAGAGTACCCGGTCTTCATGTAATTCTAAAATATTCAAACTTATAAAAATACGATCCGGAAATGTTACTGGAAAGATATACTTACAATCTTGCCAGGCCAGAATGGGAACAATCTTATTAAAATCCAATTTGCCATCACTCATTTTCAAAAACATCTCAATACGTGCAGATTCCATCCAACGCAGATAAACAGTATTGTTCACATGTTGAGCGGCATCCATATCGCCCCATTGCACAGGTAGTTCAAGCGATGTATAACTGTCGGGGATATTATTATTCATAGAATCCTTTTTTTAAACTAGATATGAAAATAACAGGTTTAGATTAAGACTTTAACATGGTTCAAATCTCACTTGTTCTTTTTTAATCTCTTTTCTTGTTTCTTTTCTTTCGCCGTTTTTTCAGGGGCTTTTTTTACATTTTTCTTTGCGTCTTGAGCTTTCCCCATAATTATAGTATTTAATGATTAATTATTTTTTCTGAAACTAACGAAATCAATTGTAGCTTCATGACTCGCAACTAATGGTACACTTTTTTGTTGCAAGTACTATTTTTTTACCATTCTTTAAATGGCAATTTACTTAGTTGCGAATTATAGTAACGAACATCTCCTGTAACTTCTTTTCCTAACCATTTGGGTTTTTGAAAAGATTCGTTCTCTGAATTTAATTCTACTTCGGCAATAATCAAACCTTCATTTAATCCATAGAATTCATCAACCTCGTATACGTGGTTTCCAAAAGGGATTTCAAATCTGGCCTTTTCTATAACGCCCTTCTCACAAAGGGTTAATAAATCTTCTGCCTCCTTCAAAGGAATTTCCTTTTCCCACTCAAAGCGTGTAGTACCAGATGTATTAGACCTTCCTTTTATAGTAATATATCCCTGCTCTCCTTTGATTCTAACACGCACAGTTCTATCAGCATGCGTGTTTAAAAACCCTTGAACAATTCTTGTTTTTGAAGTAGCATGCTCTTTATATTGATTCGAACTTATTAAAAACTTGCGTTCAATTTCTATCATTCTTTTAAATCTGGATTTAGTATCTGAGATAACTTGTTATAAATTTACAATATGATATCCGATTTACCCTTGCGAAAAATAATTCATGTAGATATGGATGCTTTCTATGCCTCGGTAGAGCAGCTAGATAACCCAGAACTAAGAGGAAAACCTATAGCTGTGGGCGGTAGCTCTCAAAGAGGTGTAGTCGCAGCAGCTAGTTATGAGGCACGTAAATTTGGTGTTCGTAGTGCTATGAGTAGTGTTATAGCAAAACGCAATTGTCCAGAATTGATATTCGTAAAAGCGAGATTTGATCGCTATAAAGAGATTTCACAAAAAATAAGAGCTGTCTTTTTTGAATATACAGATCTGGTAGAGCCTTTATCCTTGGATGAGGCCTATTTAGATGTAACTATAAATAAAAAAGGAAACCCCTCTGCCTCATCAATTGCAACTGAGATAAGGTATAGAATTCTACAGGAGACCGGCTTAAACGCATCTGCAGGAATATCTATAAATAAATTCATTGCAAAAGTAGCAAGTGATATCAATAAACCTAACGGTCAAAAGACTATAAATCCAGAAGAAGTACTTCAATTTTTAGAAGCATTAGACATAAGGAAATTTTATGGTGTTGGTAAGGTCACCGCTGAGAAGATGTACAAACTTGGTATTTTCACCGGAAAAGATTTAAAAACAAAACAAATTGAATTTTTAGACAATCATTTTGGTAAAAGTGGAAGCTATTATTATAATGTAGTAAGAGGAATTCATAAAAGTGAAGTTAAGCCACATCGCGTTCCAAAATCTGTAGGTGCAGAACGAACATTTAATAAGAACCTGAGCAGTGAGGTTTTTATGTTAGAGCGTTTAGAACAAATTGCTGCCGAATTAGAAAGGCGACTCAAAAAGACAAATATAGCTGGTAAAACAGTGACCTTAAAAATCAAGTATAGTGATTTTACATTGAATACGAGAAGCAAAACACTACTGTACTACATAGCAAGTAAAGATTTAATTTTGGAAACCGCTAAAGAATTATTGTATCAAGAAGAGCTTCAAAACTCTGTAAGATTACTAGGTATTTCACTTGCCAATCTTAATACTGATAAAAAAGAAAAAACCAAAACGGAACAAGAATCCATTTTGGTTCAATTAAAATTTGATTTCTAACAAAAACCCTCACACAGCAAAAAACTGTGCAAGAGCTCTTTACTCCATTTACCAACTATTACTCAACTGTTAACGTATTGTCTGTGGCTGTAGGGTTTAAGGGGCAAAAGTACACATACTCCCCTTTTACCAAGGTAGTAGGATTAGACATTTGTTTTTTTCCATCAGCTACTTGTTCTGTTACATAGGCAGTTTTGATATGGTTTTCAGGATTAGAAATATCTTCACCTTTTTTTACTAAAACAAAACCAACGTTATGACCTACTGCATTATTAGAAATCTCAAAAACATAGGTTCCTTCTGAAACTGTCATCTGTTTTTGTGTAAACTCTCCACTTGTTTGCTCCAAAGAAATGGTTTTAGAAGCAGACTTCATCATCTTGTCTTTCTGCATCATTTTGTCTTGAGCACTTAATGACAATACTGTTCCAACTGCTAATACTAATACTGCGATTATTTTTTTCATGTTTTCTAGTTTAATTTTGCTTCCATATTAATAGAAGCACTTCGTTATATGAATTCTATTTATTAACCGGAATTGAACGACCGGTTTTCGCTTTTTATAATTCAACTGTCTCCAAAGGTTGTGCTATTGGGAAATCTACAGGCACATCAGTAGTTTTATGTAGGTAATTAGAAATCGTCTTATCCCCTACTAAAACAATGGTGTCAACTAGATTTTCTTTTGTCCAACCCGTGTTTAAGAAATGATCTACAACATTGCTATCTGTACCACCTCTATTTTCCGTCATATTTTTTGCTAATTTGGCTAAAGCATCCAACTTAGTATCAAAAGAAGCTTTACCGCTTCTAAGCTCCAAAATTTCAGCGTCGTTAAAACCATTAATTTTGCCAATGGCAGTATGGGCAGCCAGACAGTAAGAACATTCGTTAACTTGGCTAACAGCAAGGTTCACGACCTCCTTTTGTTTTGCATTTAAAGAAGTTTTAGCTCCACTAAGTGCTAGGTAATTACCTAGTGCGTTTGTTGAATGCGCGTAGGTTGCATAAAGATTGGGTACAAAACCAAGAGCATTTTCAAGATTATCAAAAATTACTTGGTTACTTTCAGTTACTTCTTCTCTCGTTGGTACGTTAAATGTGCTCATACTATTAATTTTTTATTGTCTATCAGTAAAGTCAGAGGCATTTCCTAATCCTTCACTTCAATACTGGTTACTATTTAATTAAATTGATATAAAAGATTTCTCTGAATCACAATAGAAATCATGATGATGCTTTTGATCACAATGTGCTTCTGTGTTAATACTGGTTGATTCAGATTTTTTTGTTTGTCTAAAGATTTCAATTAGATTGAAAATGGAAGGGTGTTTTATTTGCATCTCTCTTTGTGTTTTAAGTTCACTACAAAGATGCGATGACAAACAGGGTATTTTTTAGGAGCTATTGCCCGACTACTTGTACAAATTTCCCTTTATGAAGATAAATTGATGTTTTCCCTGTATTGCGAGGGCGATTTGCCAGTCATTTTTTTGAAAAAGCGACTAAAATGGGAAGGATCATTAAATCCAAGTTCAAAAGATATTTCCTGATTCTGTTTATCCGTAAAATTAATTAGTCGTTTGGCTTCTAACGTTAAACGCTCTAAAATTATCTGTTGCGGGGATTTTTGATTATAAAGCGCAAATAGGTTAGATAAAGTCTTAGGGCTTTTAAAAAGAAGCGCTGCATAATCACTTACCTTTCTCTTAGTCTTAAAATGAGTATCCACTAAAACATTAAACTTACGCACTACATTTATCTGCTCGTTGTTCATTGTTTTAACAATCAGCTGTTCTTTTGCCAATCTAGTACAGATTATGATTAGACGTTTTAAAAGCATTTGAAGCATATCTCCCTGAATTTGATCCGAAGTGGAAAACTCCTCAATAAAAATATCATGAAGAAGGTTAAACTTTGATAATTGACTTTCTGGAATTGTTATAATTGGTAAATCTTGTGTGCCAAAAAACAATATCCCATTACAAGAAACCTCACTATCATGATCATTTATACAGTAAAACTCTCTATTAAAAAGAAAGGCTGTTAATGGAGCTTCATTTATATGATAAGAAACATGCTGTAAATAAGTAATTGTTACCAGTTGGTTGGGACTTAATTGTATCTCTAAACCATCAATACTAAAAGGTACATTACAATCATTTCTATTCCATAAAACAGCAATCATAGTTGAAGCTTGCGGAAAATGATTTTGATCATTATAGACATCATTACTATAGCCAAGAATGGCTTCTAATTTAATATCATGATACTGGTAATGCATAAAAAAATAGTTTAAAAAGGAATATTTTAATCAATCAGTCTCTTTTTTTGTTCAGCCTTTACAGAAAAAAAGAAAATAATACCTACCAACTATTAAACAAGAGTGTTAATCATTCCTATTAATTTGAACTCAATAAATGCTTTTAATAGCTTTATAGGAAATTGCTATGAAAAAGATTTTAAACATTATTGAATAATTATGGATATTGGAAACTATGATGATGCTATAAGAAAGTTTCATAAATCATTAGACATAAAGCCCCTACCTATTTCATCATGGGATTTTTATGCAGTTAATTTTGATAAAAAATGTGATGAAGTCAATGACTTAAAATCACTTTCTAGATTAGCGAAGGAAAACTCATGGGCGTTTAACCAAAACGTAATTAAAGAAGAGCTCCAAGACAAAGGTCATGTAATCGTAATTACAGATGCTAAATTGAATATTGTTTATGCAACTAAAAACATCTGGCAAATGAATGGTTACAAACCTGAGCAGATTATTGGTAATAAACCTAAGATGTTCCAGGGTGAAAAAACATGTAAAAAATCATTGAATTTAATCTCCTCAGCAATAAAAGAGCAAAGATCATTTGAAACTATTGTGACTAATTATAGAAAAGATGGATCTACTTACAAATGTTGGATTCACGGGCAACCAGTGCTCGACAATAAAGGAAAAGTAGTAAACTTCATCGCCTTTGAGCGTGAGGTAGCATAAGACTCTAAAATAAAAAACCCGCTTATAGCGGGTTTTTTAATACTACTTATTGATCTGTCTTTAGAAGTTACAGCTTTCAATTTCTGTTACTCTAAGCGTATTAACCATTCCTTTTTCTTTAATTGGCATAGCGGCTAAACTAACCAACATATCTCCAACCTCTAAGAATCCCTTCTTGCATGCCATTCTATTGACATCATCTATAGTTTCGTCTGTAGAAACAAATTTGTCATAATAGAACGCTTTTACTCCCCACAATAAATTTAACTGAGTAAGTATTCTTTTATTAGAAGTAAATACTAAGATATGTGCACTTGGTCTCCAAGCAGAAATCTGAAAGGCAGTATACCCACTATTAGTCAAAGTTGATATTCCTTTTGCCTTAATTTCATTTGCCATTAAAGCAGCATGATAACAAATTGATTTTGTAATGTACCGTTTTGTTCTCACATGAGGCGGTTCGTGCGGAACTTTTATAAGTTCACTTCCCTCAACACTTTTTAAGATACTGGTCATTTTCTCAATCACCTGCACTGGATAATTACCTACAGAAGTCTCACCAGATAACATTACAGCATCTGCTCCATCCATAACTGAGTTTGCTACATCATTAACCTCAGCTCTAGTTGGTGTAAGGCTAGTAATCATAGTCTCCATCATCTGTGTGGCAATGATTACCGGAATTCTTGCCTTTTTTGCACGTAATACTAATTGTTTTTGAATCAACGGAACTTCGTGTGCAGGAACTTCTACACCTAAATCTCCACGGGCTACCATTAAACCATCACAATATGCTACAATTTTATCTATATTCTTAACAGCTTCTGGCTTTTCAATTTTTGCTATAATTGGAATTTTGTGCTCAGAATGTTTGCTAATAATATTTTGCAAATCGATAAGATCTTGACTAAATCTTACAAAAGAAAGTGCTATCCAGTCAACATCTAAAGAAATTGCATACTCTGCATCCTTAATATCCTTTTCTGTAAGTGCAGGCAAGGATATATCTGTATTAGGCAAGTTTACTCCTTTTTTAGATTTTAAAGGCCCACCTTGTATAACCTTGGCTTTAACCTCGTTTTTTCCATTCGTAGCAACAACTTCAAACATAAGTTTTCCGTCATCTAAAAGTATACGTTCACCAGCTTTTACATCTCTAGGAAATTCTTTGTAATTCATATACACTCGTTCCGCAGTACCTTCAAAAGGTTTTCCAGTTGCGAATGTAATTTCATCTCCAGGGCTAACTACAACTTCACCTGCCATTACACCTACCCTTAGTTTTGGGCCTTGTAAATCTGCTAGGATAGAGGTGCTAATTTCTAGTTCTTGATTAAGTTCACGAATCATAGCAACACGTTCCTTCACATCTGCATAATCTGCATGTGAAAAGTTGATTCTGAAAACATCTACCCCTGCTAACATCATGCTTCTTAGCACTTCTTTAGTACTAGTAGCTGGTCCTAAAGTGGCTACAATTTTTGTCTTTTTTAAAGTTGGCATACTTAAAATATTAAGTTGTTCTTTGATTTTAACTTGTCTGTCTCTAATGCATATGCTGTAATTACCTTGGGCATTTTCATTAGTGTTTTTACTGTTTTTTCTATATCTATACTTTCATCATCTTCTATCTTTAGAAAATAATCAACATCCTTGTGTTCTGGTATTAATCGTGGTATACTAAACGTTGTTTCATTCTGAAACAAGTCCTTGTTCACTTGCTTCTCTTTTTTCACGCTTAGATTTGCAACCAGAACCCAATAGGTATCTTGAAATTCATCTGACCACTCAAACCAAGGAAAACAACTATTTTCTGTGAGCTCAAAATCGCTCTTGGACCTTTTAAAACTTGTTTGAAGCATCTGGTTTACACCATATGCTAAAGCAAAGTCCTCCAATGTGCTATGTATCGCAATCAAAGCAAATGAATCATCGTAAAAATCTTCGTTTAATTTGTATACTGCTGCCATAGATACAGAAAGACGTAAATATAGAACTATTAAGGAATAATGCCTAACAAGAGTAGGCTTTAAGCGGTATTAAAAGTTACGCAAACGTTAGCGTTTTGTTGCATTTTCATTTTTCAACGCTTCATTTTGTCTTGAAGCGCAAAAAATGCTCTTTTAGATGCTCGTTCTTCCGCTTTCTTTTTTGAAGTTGCTCTTGCTTTTGCAACCACAGTGCCTCCGATAGAAAGTTTAACCGCAAAATGCTTTAAAGAATCATTCCCAGTATCCTCGTAGACATTAAAATCAAAAGATTTTTTTTGCTTTTGGCACCATTCTATTACCAAACTCTTGTAGCTGATAACCCTACCTTCTAGTTGTTCTATATCTACGTATGGCTCTATGACTCTTTTCTTAATAAATTTATTGCAGTACACATAACCTCTATCCAAATAGATAGCACCAACTAGCGCTTCAAAAACGTTTCCGTGAATATTTTCCCCAAAATGTGATTTAGGAATCCTACTCTCTACGAAATCTATAAGTTTAAGGTCTTTTCCTAATTCATTTAGGTGTTCCCTACTAACAACTTTACTACGCATTTTAGTAAGGTAGCCCTCATCACCATTTGGCACTTCGTTGTAAAGATGTTTAGATATAATAGTTCCTAACATGGAATCACCAAGAAACTCTAACCGCTCATAATTCAACGCATTTCCGTCTTCATCCCTTTTATTCATGGAACGATGCAGAAAAGCTTTCTTATAAAATGCGATGTTTTTAGGTTTAAAACCTAGTATTTTTTTAATTCCTAAAAAAAAGTCCCCATCCATTTTTGAATGGGAACCAAATATATTTTTAGGAAATTCCATAAACTAGTCTAGTTTATTTTCTTGAAGACGACACAAGCATTGTGTCCTCCAAAACCAAAAGTATTGCTCATAGCAACATTTACTTCTCGTTTTTGAGCTTTATTTAAGGTAAGATTTAAACTAGGGTCTATATTCTCATCCACAGTAGTATGGTTAATTGTTGGTGGTACAATGCCGTGCTCCATAGATAGTATAGAAGCGATAGCTTCTATTGCACCTGCTGCACCTAACAAATGTCCTGTCATAGATTTTGTAGAATTGATATTGATATTCTTAGCATGTGACCCAAACACCTCTGATATCGCCTTTAATTCGGCCACATCACCTAAAGGAGTAGATGTACCATGTGTGTTTATAGCATCAACCTCTTCTATTTTTAACCCTGCATCTCGCAAACAGTTTTCCATAACTTTAACTACACCAATACCATCTGGATGAGGCGCAGTCATATGGTAAGCATCACTAGAAAGTCCGCCACCAGCAACCTCTGCATAAATTTTAGCTCCTCTTGCTTTTGCATGTTCATATTCTTCTAGAACTAGTGCTCCTGAGCCTTCTCCTAGAACAAAACCATCTCTAGTAGCATCGAAAGGTCTCGAAGCTGTTTCTGGGCTATCGTTTCTAGTAGATAAAGCGTGCATAGCTCCAAACCCACCCATACCTGCAATCGTTACTGCAGCTTCACTACCTCCTGTAATAATGACGTCACAATGTCCTAAACGGATATAGTTCAAGGCGTCTATCATTGCATTTGCAGCAGATGCACAAGCAGAAACTGTTGTATAGTTAGGACCCATAAAACCATGTTTTATAGAAATGTTTCCAGGTGCAATATCCGCAATCATTTTAGGGATAAAGAAAGGATTAAATCGAGGAGTTCCGTCACCGGCAGCAAAATTCATAACCTCATTTTGAAAGGTTTCCAATCCGCCAATACCTGCGCCCCAAATTACTCCTACACGGAATTTGTCTATTTTATCTAAGTCTAGCTTAGAGTCTAATATAGCTTCATCTGAAGATATAAGGGCGTATTGCGCAAATTTATCTAGCTTACGTCCTTCTTTTCTGTCAAAATGATCGTTGATATCATAATTTTTTAACTCACAGGCGAATTTTACCTTGAATTTTTCTGTATCATAATAGGTAATTGGCGCTGAGCCACTTTTACCATTTATAAGACCGTCCCAATATTCCTCTATATTATTACCTATTGGTGTTAGTGCACCCAATCCGGTAACCACAACTCGCTTTAATTGCATGAAATTTGTTTTAGTTGAAAGTACAAACCAATGTAAATTAAAAAAAATTATCCATGCGGAGCATTTACCACATGGATAATTTTAAATTCTATCTAAGAGAAATCATAAATTACTTTGCTTCTTCTATGTAGCTGATGGCTTGGCCAACTGTTGCGATGTTCTCAGCTTGGTCGTCTGGAATTTGAATATCAAATTCTTTTTCGAACTCCATGATTAACTCAACAGTATCCAATGAATCTGCCCCTAAATCGTTAGTAAAGCTAGCTTCCGTTACCACTTCGTTTTCATCAACTCCTAATTTATCAACGATGATAGCTTTAACTCTTGATGCAATGTCTGACATAATAATATTGGTTTTAAAAATTTAAATTGATGGCAAAAATAAAAAACTTTGGTTTAATAACACGTTTTGTCGTTAAAATGTGAGGTAATTTAATAAAATTAAATACAAGAGTGGTAATTTTACCTAGTTAATTATTTTGTTTTGGTGCAGTTTGTGGTTGTAGAAAAAGTTGTAGAACATGAGATATATACTATTTAACAGGTGAACTCTTATTTCTTTTACTTTATTTCATTTTCCATGGCGGTACTAAAATTACGATATGTCTTTACACTAAAACTTTTTTATTGAAACCTAAACAACTTGTCTTACTTGCCTCCGGTTCTGGCTCTAATGTAGAAAACATAGCTAAGTATTTTGAGACCGCCTCAAATATTACCATTGCCACTGTATTAACTAACAAAAGGGATGCCAAAGTTATTGATAGATGCAATAGATTGAAAATCAACTGTTTATATTTTAACAAACAAGCCTTCTCTGAGAGTGATTGTATCTTAAACCTACTAAAATCTATAAATCCAGACCTTATAGTTTTGGCTGGGTTTCTTTGGAAAATTCCAGAAAAATTAATCCTAGCGTTTCCAAATAAAATAATAAACATACATCCGGCTCTTTTACCAAAGTACGGTGGAAAAGGCATGTATGGTAATCATGTTCATGAGGCAGTCAAAGAAAGTAAAGATGCCCAAACTGGTATTACTATACATTATGTAACAGCTAATTATGACGAAGGTGCCATAATCCATCAAGCAACAACGAAAATTCTCCCAGAAGACAAAGTAGAACAAATAGCAGGGAAAGTTCACCAATTGGAATATGAACATTTTCCAAAAGTGATAGAAGGATTATTATCCAAAGAGAATTAATTAAAAGAAAAATAGAAGTACCGGGGCAATCGTACAGCTTTTCTCTTCATAAAAATAAAAGATTGTATTCCGTGTGACAAAACTAAAAAATGTCTAAAAAAACTAAATTCTACGTCGTTTGGAAGGGAAAATATCCTGGTATTCATAAAACGTGGGTGGCATGTAAAAAAGCTATTGAAGGTTACAAAGGAGCTGAATATAAATCGTTTGAAAATTTTGAATTAGCGCAAAAAGCATTTAACGGCAGCTATGCAGATTATAAAGGAAAAAAGAAAGTGGGGAGCCAACTTTCTTCTCAAGAGTTATTAAAAATAGGGCAACCTAATTACCATTCTATTTCAGTAGATGCTGCTTCTAGCGGAAATCCAGGGATAATGGAATATCAAGGTGTAGATACCAAGACAAAAAAGAAGCTTTTTAGACAAGGTCCTTTTAAACAGGGCACCAATAATATTGGTGAATTTTTAGCTATTGTTCATGGACTTGCATTTTTGAAACAAAATAAAAGCGACCGCATCATCTATACAGACTCTAGAACTGCCATGAGCTGGGTGCGTAAAAAAAACTGTAATACTAAACTAGCTAAAACAGAGAAGAATAAAGATGTGTTTGAATTAATTGAAAGGGCTGTAGAATGGTTGAAAAATAATTCATACACTACCATAATAGTTAAATGGGAAACAAAGGCTTGGGGGGAAATTCCTGCTGATTTTGGAAGGAAATAAATAGTATTAATAATCTTTTGTACTCTAAACAGCAGATATCCTTACATATCATTTTAACTGCATTATAACTATCTACTTCAAAATTAAATATTCCATTCAAATCCAATTTAATTTAGGTAATGAAAACAGTATATTTGCAGCTTAATCTAAACTAGGATATGGGTAAGTTAGTTATTGTCGGGACTGTTGCTTTTGATGAAATTGAAACTCCTTTTGGTAAAACCGATAAAATCTTAGGTGGTGCCGCTACTTTTATTGGTTTAGCAGCTTCACAGTTTGATGTAGATTCCGCTATTGTTTCAGTAGTAGGTGAGGACTTTCCTCAAGAACATTTGGACTTACTTTCAAATAAAAATATAGATATTTCCCAGTTAGAAATTGTTAAAGGAGGAAAGACTTTCTATTGGAAAGGAAAATACCACAACGACCTTAACTCTAGAGATACTTTAGTTACCGAACTAAACACTTTGGCAGATTTTAATCCTGTAGTACCGTCCGGTTATACAGACGCTGAAGTGGTGATGTTAGGTAATTTGCACCCCGGTGTTCAAATGAGCGTAATTAATCAAATGACTAAACGACCAAAGCTCATAGTATTGGACACTATGAATTTTTGGATGGATAATGCATTGGATGTTTTGCTAGAAACCATTAAACACATAGATGTCCTTACTATAAATGACGAAGAGGCTCGCCAGCTTACTGGAGAATATTCTTTAGTTAAGGCAGCACATAAGATGTATACTATGGGTCCTAAATATGTGGTAATTAAAAAAGGAGAGCATGGGGCGTTATTGTTTCATGAAGAGCATATTTTCTTTGCTCCTGCTTTACCTTTAGAAGAAGTCTTTGATCCTACGGGTGCAGGAGATACTTTTGCAGGTGGATTTTCAGGGTATCTTGCAGCCACAGGAGATATCTCTTTTGAAAACATGAAGAAAGCAGTAATCCATGGGTCTAATCTAGCATCTTTCTGCGTAGAACGTTTTGGTACAGAACGTATGGTAGATTTGGACAAAAAAGAAGTCAATCAGAGATTACATCAATTTAAGGCATTAACACAGTTCGACATAGAAATACAATAATTACAAACCCCATTACTGGGGTTTTTTTAATACCTCTTTTCAATGAGTGACGCTATAAAGCATGAATGTGGTATATCGGTTATCCGATTACTAAAGCCTTTAGAATATTATAAGGAAAAATACGGTTCCGCATTTTATGGTGTGAACAAAATGTACTTAATGATGGAAAAACAGCACAATCGTGGGCAAGACGGTGCTGGTTTTGCAAGTATAAAATTAGACGTTGATGCAGGGCAACGCTACATGAGTCGTGTGCGGTCTTGTGAGCAGCAACCCATACAGGATATTTTTGCTCAGATAAATGATCGTATTAATAAGGAATTAAAGGAGCATCCAGAATATGAAAATGATGTAGCCTTACAAAAAAAGAACATTCCTTATATTGGAGAATTACTTTTAGGTCATGTACGTTACGGTACTTTTGGTAAGAACAGTATAGAAAGTGTACACCCTTTCTTAAGACAGAATAACTGGATGCATCGTAATTTAATTGTTGCAGGAAACTTCAACATGACCAATGTGCACGAACTATTTGATAATCTTATTCAGCTTGGTCAACATCCTAAAGAAATGGCTGACACTGTAACGGTTATGGAAAAAATAGGTCATTTCCTAGACGATGCGGTTGCTAAACTTTATAAGGAAATAAAAAAAGAAGGATACACAAAGCAGGAAGCTTCTGCCATAATTGCTGACCGCTTAAAAGTTTCAAAAATCCTAAGAAGAGCCGCTAAAAATTTTGATGGTGGTTATGCTATGGCTGGCTTATTAGGCCATGGGGATGCTTTTGTTCTTAGAGATCCTGCTGGAATACGACCTGCATATTATTATAGAGATGAAGAAGTTGTTGTAGTTGCTTCTGAAAGACCCGCCATACAAACGGTATTCAACGTGCCTTATGAAGAGGTGAAAGAACTAGATCCGGGACACGCTATCATTATAAAGAAAAACGGCTCATCTGCCATCAAGCGAATTCTTGAACCTACAGAGCGTAAGGCATGTTCCTTTGAACGCATTTACTTCTCTAGAGGAAGTGATAAAGAGATTTACCAAGAACGAAAAGAGCTAGGAAAACTTGTATTTCCACAAATTTTAAAGGCGATAGACCACGATATTAAAAACACCGTATTCTCTTATATTCCCAACACTGCTGAAACTTCGTTTTTTGGAATGGTAAAAGAGGCACAAAACTACCTGAATAAGAAAAAAGAAGAACAAATACTTGCGATAGGTTCTAAAATTACTAGCGAAGAACTACATACTATTTTGGAGGTACGCCCAAGAATAGAAAAAGTAGCTATCAAAGATGCAAAATTAAGAACTTTTATTACCCAAGACGACAGTAGAGATGACCTTGTAGCGCATGTTTATGATATCTCTTATGGATCTGTAAAAAAAGGAGATAACCTTGTTATTATAGACGATAGCATCGTTAGGGGTACAACACTTAAAAAAAGTATACTTCGGATCTTAGATAGATTATCTCCCAAAAAGATTATCGTAGTTTCTTCTGCACCGCAAATTAGATATCCAGATTGTTATGGGATTGATATGGCCAAACTAGAGGACTTTATTGGTTTTAAAGGTGCATTAGCTTTACATGAAGACCATGGCACAATGAATATCGTTGACGAGATATATGAAAAGTGCAAAAAACAAGTTAAATCCAAAGATGCGGATGTAGTCAACTACGTTAAAGAATTCTACGCTCCGTTTTCCGCAGATGAAATTTCGACTAAAATAGGAGAACTTTTAAGTCCGCCAGAGATGAATGCGGAAGTACAAATAATCTACCAAAGCATTTCTAAT
Source organism: uncultured Maribacter sp. (assembly GCA_938038975.1). Classification (GTDB taxonomy): domain Bacteria; phylum Bacteroidota; class Bacteroidia; order Flavobacteriales; family Flavobacteriaceae; genus Maribacter. Next base: position 48,714 of record CALHVP010000189.1, read on the forward strand.
TTACATACGGCTTGCCCTAAAAATTTAGGTGATTGGTACTTTACAGGCAACTATCCAACACCAGGAGGAAACAGAGTAGTGAATAAAGCTTTCATTAATTTCTATGAAGGAAAAAACGAACGTGCCTATTAGATTTTATCGATGAAATACACAATTCTATGTATTTCATCGATAAAACAAGCACTTCAGCGACACAATAGATTCTTTGAGCTTAACAAAATTATTTTTAAACTTACCATAGAATAAGTAGGTTAAGTTCATGGTAAGATTTGGGGCAAAAAAGGTGGAGACTTCTCCACCTTTTTTATTTGTTATAAACTACCTGGCGTTGTAACTCCAAATCAATTATAAATATTCATTAGCACATCTATTAAGTCAAGTATCTAAGCTAGAGTTATTTATTTTTCAATCTTGAAATAAGAAGTAGTCCTTAAAAGTATACAATAGCAACGTCTAACTTCTTCTGAGGTAGATTCCCTTTTTACACGTTTATCTCATTCACCTATAGATAAACGCTTTTGAACCCAATAAATTGGGTGTTTAACCGATACCTTTTTGTACTTTGTATATGTAATATACCTTTGAAGAACCATAGCATAAGTAGGTTAAGTTCATGGTAAGATTTGGGGAAAAGACGAAGCTATGCTTCGTCTTTTTATTTTTACAAAAACCTATGTTTAATTTGCTTATTATTTTACACTAAGTTGAAATTAAAATACTTTTAAGCAATTCCTTTGAACCTAGAATACATTACAAACAATTACTTCTGAGTTGCTATTGTTTTCTAGTCATATGTCCTTAAAATAAAAGAGAACTTCTTACAAAGCCGTTAAAGAGCTTATGTATTTTCTTTAATAATCAATCAATTATCTCATAACTGTATTTCAACCAAGTAATAGGATGTTTATCCAATACCTTTTTTTACTTTATACGTGTAGCATATATTTGAAGAACCATAGCATAAGTAGGTTAAGTTCATGGTAAGATTTGGGGAAAAAGGTGGAGCTGTGCTTCACCTTTTTTATTTTCGTATATATCTTCTTTCAAAAAAGAATACATACACCTACTTTCCTTTTAACAAACACTAGGTTTAAAAAAGAAATTCATTTTTTTTAACATTTCTTTTTTTATTCCCCACAATACCAGTAATTTAGTCTTGCCATAGCATAAGTAGGTTAAGTTTATGGTAAGATTTGGGACGAAAAGGGTGGAGACTTCTCCGCCCTTTTCTATTTCTTATAAACACAAAAAAACCACTTAGAAAGTTATCCTAAGTGGCTGTAGTTATAGCAATTAACAAGTATTTTCCTATATAATATTACTTGTTTTCTGCGTATAATTTAGATACTTCATCCCAGTTAATTACATTGAAAAATGCATTTACATAGTCTGGTCGTCTGTTCTGATAATTAAGATAATAAGCATGTTCCCATACATCCAAGCCTAAAATAGGAGTTCCTTCACAAGCAACACCTGGCATTAACGGATTATCCTGATTAGGTGTTGAACACACCTCTAACTTACCTCCCTTATGTACACAAAGCCAAGCCCAACCAGAACCAAATCTAGTACCTGCAGCGCTACTAAATTTATTTTTAAATTCTTCAAAAGAGCCAAAAGCACTGTTTATTGCATCAGCTACTTCTCCTTTTGGAGTTCCGCCTCCGTTAGGTGATAAAACATTCCAGAATAATGAATGGTTATAAAATCCGCCGCCATTATTTCTAACTGCGCCGTTATTCATATCCAAGCCACCAAGAATAGTCTCAATTGACTTTCCTTCTAAATCAGTCCCTTCGATAGCACCATTTAACTTTGTTGTATATCCGTTGTGGTGTTTTGTATGATGTATTTCCATTGTCCTAGCATCTATGTGCGGTTCTAGTGCATCATAGGAGTAAGGCAGTTTTGGTAATTCAAAAGCCATAATAATTTTGTTTTATATTAATACTATTTTCAGCCCAAATTTACAGTTTTTAACATTTATATTACCCTAATTATTTGTTAAGAACTGTCCTATATTGCTTATTTTGCAACTAAAAGAAAGTGCAGGATAGTCCATTTAAAATATATAACGCATCCGCAGGTTCTGGAAAAACCTATGCACTTTCCAAAGCCTACCTAAAAATTGTATTAGCTACCCCTCGTGGTTTTACACGTATACTGGCTATAACATTTACCAACAAAGCGGTAAATGAAATGAAAAAGCGAATTCTAGATAGTCTTTTTGATTTTAGCAAAACATCGGCTACAAAGGAAGCATCACCGTTGTTTCTTGACGTAATGAAGGATTTAAAAATGACTTCTGAAGCCTTAAAAAAAACCAGTAAACTAAGGCTTAAGGAACTATTACATAATTATGCATTTTTTGATATATCTACCATAGATAAATTTACACATAGACTTATCCGCACGTTTGCCAAAGACCTAAAAATTCCTCAGAATTTTGAAGTAGTACTAGACACAGAGAGCTTATTGGATGAAGCTGTATCAAGAATTATAGCAAGAGCTGGTGAAGATGTAGACTTAACTAATGTGTTGATGGATTTTGCCTTAGAAAAAATAGATGATAATAGAAGTTGGGATATTGAATATGATTTAAAACAAATAGGAAGACTTTTATTTAATGAAAATAACGTAGATCATATAAAAAACCTAGAAGACAAAACCTTACAGGATTTTTCAGTATTAAAAAAGAATATATCTAAGAATACTATTGGGCTTGAAAAGGAGATAATTACTAAAGCAAATCAGATTTTAATTAGCATCCAAGAAAACAATTTAGAGTTCAAAGATTTTACGGGGAGTTACTTTCCAAAGTTTATCGCAAAATTTGCCGATGGAAATCTAAAGCAAGATTTTAAAAGTGGATGGAAACAACAATTTGAAACCAAGCAGCTCTACAATAAAACCTGTAAAGAACCTACCAAAAGCACATTAGATCGACTTCATCCAGAGTTTATACTACTTTTTAGAGCAATTGAGCAGCATCTAATGAGGTATAATTATTTAAATAATATATATCGTAACCTAGTCCCCCTTACGCTACTAAACGCAATTCGTTTAGAAGTTGCTGCTATTGAAAAAGAAAAAGACCAGTTATCCATCTCTAGGTTTAACACTTTAATATCTAACGAAATAAAGCATCAGCCTGCGCCATTTATATACGAACGGTTAGGTGAAAAATACCGGCATTATTTTATAGATGAATTTCAAGATACTTCACAAATGCAATGGGAGAACCTCATACCTTTAATAGGAAATGCCCTAGAAAGTGAAGATGAACAAGGCCAAATAGGGTCACTTTTTCTAGTTGGCGATGCAAAACAGGCTATATATAGATGGCGCGGTGGGCAGGCCGAACAGTTTCTAGAATTAGCCACCTTAAAGTCAAATCCGTTTTCTATTCAAGGAGAAACAAAAATATTACCCAGAAACTATCGCAGCCATGATGAGGTAATTAATTTTAATAATAGTTTTTTTCAAAGCATAGGTGAATTTCTAGAAAAACCAGTCTATCGTCAATTTTTTGAAGAAGGGAATAAGCAAGAAACAAATAACAAAGAAGGAGGTTATGTCCATTTGTCTTTTTTGGATGAAGCAACAGATAATTTTTACGGACTAAAAACAATAAATTTCATTCAAGAGTCTATTTCTAAAGACTTCCAATACAAAGATATTTGCATACTTATTCGTAAAAAAAAACATGGTGTTCTTTTAGCAGACCATTTGATGAAAGAAAACATTCCGGTGGTCTCGTCGGAATCTTTATTACTATCAAGCAGCAACAAAGTTCAATTTTTAATTCATCTAACCAAACACACTGTTCAGCCTATTGACCAAGAAATTAATTACGAGGTATTAGACTTTTTATCTAAAGATTATGGAGATAAGGATTTGTTTATTTCTAGTCATTTAAAAAATCTAGAACACTTCCTTTTAGAAGAATTTGAATTTAATAGCTCCTTTTTTAGGCAGTCTGCAATATATGATGGTTTGGAACATGCTATAAAAGTATTTAATCTGGCGCCTTCTTCAGATGCCCACCTAACAGCATTTATGGATACTGTTTTTGAGGTACAACAGAAAAAAGGAGCAGACATACAATCATTACTAAATTATTGGGAACAAAAAGGGAACAAACTAAGCATCAGTACTCCAGAAACCTTAAACGCGGTTCAGATTATGACGATACATAAATCTAAAGGACTAGAGTTTCCTGTTGTTATTTTTCCTTATGCTAATACCTATATTTTTGAAGAGATAGATCCAAAACTTTGGACAAAAGTGTCATCAGAAACATTTTCAGGTTTTAATGAGCTTCTTATTTCTAAGAAAAAAGAAGTAAAAGAATATGGAGAGGTAGAATCACTATTATTTGATGAAGAGCAACAAAAACTTCATTTAGACGCTTTTAATCTGTTGTATGTTGCGCTTACAAGGGCAGCAATTTCGCTTTATATCATAAGTGAAAAAGATCTTAATTCTTCCGGAGCATATAAAATAGATTATTTCTCTGGCTTATTCATTCACTATTTACAATCCAATGGACTTTGGGACAGTAATGTTCTAGATTATTATTTTGGAACACTCCCAACATTTAAGTCTATTAGAGACCGTAGTTCTCATCTAGAAATACCATACAGATATACCTTTAAAAACAGGCCTAGTTTTAAAATTTTAACCAAAGCTGGAATGTTATGGGATACCTCTCAAGAAGAAGCTATTAAAAACGGGAATACTATTCATTACATATTGAGTCTTATAGAATCTGCAAAAGATATTGATAAGGCAATTGAGATTGTAGTACAAAAAGGCCTTCTTGACCTAGAAGAAATACAAGCAGTAAAAGAGAAGATTGCACAGGTAGTTACCCATCCAAAACTAATATCTTTGTTTAGTGAAGAAAAGACTGTCTACAATGAAAAGGAAATACTTTTGGAAAACGGTCAAAAACTAATACCAGATAGAATAGTCATACTAGACGGCAAGGCTACTCTCATAGATTACAAAACAGGAAGAAAAAATCCAAAATTTAAGGAACAACTAGTCTCATATGAAACTGCTCTAATAGAAATGGGTTTTATCGTAGAAAACAAAATCATTGTTTATATTGACAATGAGGTATCAATAGAATTTATTTAAAACAATTATGTACGGAAAAATTAAAGATCATTTACAAAAAGAATTACATCAGATAAAAGAAGACGGTTTATATAAAGAGGAGCGTATAATCGTTTCACCACAAGATGCTGTTATTAAAATCTCAACTGGCGAGGAAGTTATAAACTTCTGCGCAAATAACTATTTAGGCCTTTCTTCGCATCCAGACGTAGTTCAAGCAGCTAAGGACACTTTGGATTCTCACGGATTTGGAATGTCTTCTGTACGATTCATTTGTGGCACGCAAGACATCCATAAAACATTAGAAGAAAAAATTGCTGAATTCTACGAAACAGAAGACACCATATTATATGCAGCTGCATTTGATGCCAACGGAGGCGTTTTTGAACCATTACTTAATGCTGAAGATGCTATTATCTCAGATTCGTTAAACCATGCATCTATAATAGATGGCGTACGATTGTGTAAAGCAAAAAGATATAGGTATGCAAACAGCGATATGGCCGACCTAGAAAAACAACTTAAACAGGCCAATGAAGATGGGGCTCGTTTTAAGATTATAGTTACAGACGGTGTTTTTTCTATGGATGGTTTAGTTGCGCCATTAGACAAAATCTGTGACCTTGCAGATGCCTATGATGCGTTGGTAATGATAGATGAATGTCATGCCACTGGTTTTATTGGAACAAAAGGTATAGGTACTTTGGAGGAGAAAAATGTAATGGGTCGTATAGACATTATTACAGGAACGTTAGGAAAAGCCCTGGGCGGTGCAATGGGTGGCTATACTACTGGTAAAAAAGAAATTATTCAACTATTACGACAGCGTTCAAGACCTTATTTATTTTCTAACTCTTTAGCACCTGCAATTGTAGGTGCATCAATAAAGGTTTTTGATATGTTAAAAAACGATACTTCTTTAAGGGATACACTTCAAGAAAACACAGCGTACTTTAAAAAAGGAATAAAAGCTGCCGGTTTTGATATTATAGACGGTGAATCAGCTATAGTGCCTGTTATGCTTTATGACGCTAAGCTTTCGCAGACCATGGCAAACATGCTGTTAGAACGCGGTATTTACGTAATTGGATTCTTTTATCCAGTAGTGCCCAAAGGCAAAGCCAGAATTAGAGTGCAACTCTCTGCGGCTCACACGAAACTGCACATAGATAGTGCAATTAAAGCCTTTACAGAAGTAGGTAAAGAATTAAAAATCGTTTAAATGCTGCATTTATTCTATCAAATGCGTTAAAAAAAATAGGAAATTGATTTTGTTAATAATATTTAACAAGTTACATTTGCAGCTAATAAACACTTAAACTTAAAATTTTAAAAATGAAACATCTTAGCAAATTATTAGTTGTTGCCCTACTAGTGTTAGGTTACAACAACATGCAAGCGCAAGACGAGAATAATCCTTGGCAAGTACAGTTCGGGGTTAACGCAATCGACGTATATCCTACTGGTGATGTAAGTTCTTTTGGTAACGAATTCTTTAATGCAAATGATCACTGGAACGTTCTTCCTTCTATCTCTTTCGTAGGCCTTTCTAAAGCCGTAGGTGATGGTTTCTCTGTTGGAGCAAGAGGATCTTTAAACAAGATTACCAAATTCGGTGACGTTAGTGTTGATGATTTATCTCACTACGCTATAGATGGTACAATTAAATATAACTTCCTTGAGAACAAAACTGTTGATCCTTTCTTAGAAATAGGTGGTGGTTACACTTGGGTTGATGAAATTGGAGCTGGTACAGTAAATGGTGGTGTTGGAGTTAATTTCTGGTTTACAGAAAATATTGGACTTACACTTCAATCTACTTATAAGCATGCTTTTGAAGATTACGGAGTTACACATTTCCAACATTTAGCTGGTATTTCTATCAAATTTGGTGGAACTGATACAGATGGTGATGGTATATATGACAAAGATGATGCTTGTCCAGAAGTTGCTGGTCTTGAAGCTTTCAACGGTTGTCCTGATGCTGACGGCGATGGTATAGAAGATAGCAAAGATAGCTGTCCTAACGAAGCTGGTTCTAAAGAAATGAATGGTTGTCCAGATGCTGATGGCGATGGTGTTGCTGATAAAGATGATGCTTGTCCTAATGAAGCTGGCCTTGCTGCTTTAGCTGGTTGTCCTGATGCTGATGCTGATGGTATTGCTGATAAAGATGATTCTTGTCCTAATGAAGCTGGTCCTGCTGAAAACAAAGGATGTCCTTGGGCAGATGCTGATGGTGACGGCGTATTAGACAAAGATGATAAATGTCCAGATGTTGCTGGTACTGTTGCTAACGCAGGTTGTCCTGAAGTAACTGCAGAAGTTCAAAAGCAATTGAATGACTACGCTAGAACTATCTTATTTGATACAGGTAAAACTTCTATCAAAGCTGAATCAACTTCTGTAATGGTTGATATTATTGGAATACTTAAAGAATACCCAACTGCTAAATTTACAGTTGAAGGTCATACTGATAGTGTTGGTAGTGCTAAATTAAATCAAAGCCTTTCTGAGTCAAGAGCTCTTTCTGTAAAAGAGTTCTTAGTAGAAAAAGGAATTGAAGAATTTAGATTATCTGCTGTAGGATATGGTGAAGACAAGCCTATCGCAACTAATAATACTAGAACTGGTAGAAAGCAAAACAGAAGAGTTGAAATTAACTTAGTAAAATAAGTAATTAAAAACTTAAGTGTTTTAATATATAAAAAGCTCCGCATCTCGCGGAGCTTTTTTATTTTTACCATATGCGAACTTTCATAGAAGATGTTGTAGATAAAGTATGGAATCAATATGATACTATAGATCAACTAACTTTTATCTTACCAAGTAAGAGAGCGGGTACCTTTCTAAAAAAAGTGCTTTCCAAAAAAGCAGGCAAAACTATATTTGCTCCTAACATATATAGTATTGAGGAATTTATTGAAAAAGTTTCAAAACTATCATACGCCACTGCAACGGAACAAATATTTGAACTTTATACAGCTTATTTACAAACCGGAGAATTCGAAAAAGATTCATTTGATGCCTTTTTAACCTGGGGTCAAACACTATTACAAGATTATAACGAAATAGATCGTTACCTGGTTAATGCTAATACACTACTTTCTAATGTAAGTGCTATTCAAGAGCTAAATCATTGGTCAACATCAGAAAAAAAAACAACATTAATAGCTAATTATATTAGCTTCTGGAATAGTATACTTCCTCTTTATCTTCAATTTAACAAAAATCTTCTAGCCAAGGGTATAGCACACCAAGGACTAGCATACAGAACAGCTGTAGAAAATATTGGTAATTATACACGAGAAAATCCTAAACCACATATTTTTTTAGGTTTTAACGCTCTTAACGAATCGGAAAGTACTATTATACAATACCTGCTTGAACATACGACTTCTAGTATCTATTGGGATATTGATCCTTACTTTTTAAATGATCCCATACATGATGCTGGCTTTTTTATTAGACAGCATAAAAAGAACTGGCCTTTTTTAAAAAATGCTACTTTGAATGGCCTTAGTAATCACTACTTAGAACAGAAACATATAGAAGTAATTGGAGTACCTAAGAACGTTTCGCAAGCCAAATATGTTGGTGAATTCTTATCTCATTTACAACATAATGATTCTTCTACTTTAAAAAATACTGCATTAATTCTAGGTGACGAAACCCTTCTAACTCCTCTACTTAATTCCATTCCAGAATCCTTACCTGCCATTAACATAACAATGGGACAACAACTAGGACTTACCCCATTAGCAGGATTTTTTATGGCTTATATAGAACTTCATGAAACTGCCAATTACAAAGGATGGTTTTATAAAGATTTTTTAGGCTTTCTCTCACATCCATTCTCCAGTTCCTTATTAATGCATTTTGGTGTTGATGTCAATGTCATTACAAATACTATTAAATCACGAAATTGGACTTACCTGAAATTAAATGACCTTGAAGAGGTAATTGATATTACACAACCTGTAATCCAAACGCTTTTCGAACTTAAAAAATTTAAAACTGATACATTTATCCATAATTGCAATGAACTAGTTTTATTTCTAAAAGAAGTATTTACTTCAAACGATAACGATCTTGGGTTAGAACAGTTATTCCGGTTTGATACCTTATTTAACCAAATAAGCCTTTTAGCTACTCGCTACAATTACATTACTAATATTAAAGCTTTAAAAAATCTAGTAAAACAATTACTCTCAAATGAAACCTTAGATTTCCAAGGAGATCCATTAGAAGGCCTACAACTAATGGGTATGCTAGAGAGCAGAAACCTAGACTTTGAACATATTATACTAACCTCTGTAAACGAGGGCATACTACCATCAGGTAAATCCAACAACTCCTTTATACCTTTTGATTTAAAACTTGCGTATGGGATGCCTACTTATAAAGAAAAAGATGCCGTGTATACCTATCACTTCTACCGTTTATTACAACGGGCAAAGCATATTTACATTTTGTACAATACAGAACCAGATGTGCTAGAAGGAGGCGAAAAAAGTAGACTCATTTCACAATTATTGACCGAGGATAGTGGTAGAAAGATTATAGAAAAAATTGCAGCTCCTAAACTACAGCCTATTGTTAATACACTTATTTCTATTCCAAAGACGGAAACACTCATGAAAAAACTTGAATCCTATTCATCAAAAGGATTCTC
>CALHVP010000190.1 GCA_938038975.1 uncultured Maribacter sp.
ACCCCTTACCATTCCGAACAGGGAAGTTAAGACCGTTTGCGCCGATGGTACTGCTATACCAAGTGGGAGAGTAGGTAGCCGCCTTTTTTCGAGAACCCCCTTTACATTACGTAAAGGGGGTTTTTTTGTGCCCAAAAATTAAACTGAATGAGGGTATTCAGTATATTTATAGAAACTATATACTATGCTCAAACAACTTTATTGTGTTTTACTTATTTGTGTACCTGTTTTAATAGGTGCACAGGATGCAAAACTTAAGGCAATGGTAGGAGGTACGTTAATCGATGGTTACGGTTCTGATCCTATAAAAAACAGTGTTATTATTATAGAAGGAGAGCTAATTACTGCCGTAGGAACGATAAAGACCTTGTCAATACCTGAAAATGCAGAAATAATTTCTACCGAAGGTATGACCGTTTTACCTGGGTTATGGGATATGCATGTGCATACTATGATAAATGGTCATGCAGATTATGGATATTGGGATAAAACGTATCCACCTTTATTTAAAGATGTAATAATGCCTGCGTCAGCTGAACAATTATTGATGGCTGGAGTAACAAGTGCACGAGATCTTGGAGGGCCGTTAGAGGAGAGTATTGCGGTTAGAGATGCAATTAATAAAGGAGAAATACCTGGTGCTACTCTTTATGTATCAGGACCATTTATCCAAAAAAAGCCATATCCAGGAACAGAGGATTTTAGATGGGGTGTAAATGGTGCTGACGATGGAAGAAAGAAAATTCGAAAACTAGCAAAAGCAGGAGTAGATGTCATAAAGCTTATAGATCAAGATCAAATGTCTATGGAAGAGCTTTCTGCAATAGTCGACGAGGCTCACAAGCAGAACTTAAAGGTGGTTGCTCATGGACATAGACCGGAGGAAATAAGAAGAGGATTACAAGTTGGTGCTGATTGTTTTGAGCATACAGGCTTATCTTCTGCACCTAGATATCCTAAGGATATTATGGATATGATTAAAGAACGTACCGCGGATATGAGTTCTGGTCCACTATTCTGGTGTCCTACTGTAGAAGGGTTGTATAATTATGAATACACTAGAGACAATCCTGAAGTTTTGGATAATGACTCATGGCATAGGGGTTTACCAGATACAATAGTTACGGATATTAGAAACAGTTTTAAACACCCAGACAGATTGCCTTACTTTCAGTTAACACCAGTTAGAAAACCTACTTTACAAACAAAAGTGCAACAGTTGTTAGATGCAGGTGTGGTTCTTATGATTGGAACAGATAGTGGTATTCCAATGAAATTTCATAGTCAATCTACATGGAATGAGTTGGATATTTGGGTAAATGAATTCGGTATAGATCCTATGTATGCAATTAGAGCTGCAACATATTGGCCATCACTTTGGATGGGGGTTTCGGATAAAGTGGGTACGGTAACCCCTGGAAAATATGCAGATATAATAGCAGTTAAAGGGGATGTTCTAAGATATATTAGTTTGATACAAAACGTAGATGTAGTAATCAAACATGGTAAACAATATAAATAGTTCCTTTCTTATAAATAATTTTAATGATACAATATTTTCAATTACCAAAAGAGGAAAAATATAATGTTATTTCTCATGCCGTAGGGGCTATACTATCCTTGATAGGGCTTCTGGTATTATTTATTTGGGATACAAATAAGACTGGGTATTCAGTAATTGGAATTCTTATTTATGGCATAGCATTAGTTTTTTTATTTTCATCCTCTACAATTTATCATGCGATTCCGAAAGGTCAAATAAAAGAGAGGCTTCGTATACTTGATCACATAAGTATATATTTTTTAATAGCAGGAACATATACCCCCGTAGCTTTGATAATATTAGAAAGCACTAGTGGTTGGATGCTATTTTACGTTGTATGGGGAATTGCGGCCATAGGCACCATATTAAAACTTTTCTTTACGGGTAAATTTGAAATTATATCTTTAGTTCTATACGCAATTATGGGATGGCTTATTCTGTTTGATTTGGATAACCTAAAGGCCAGTACTACAGAAAGCGGAGTTCAGATGCTATTTCTAGGAGGTGTGTTTTACACAGTTGGTATCATATTTTATGCGGTAAAGAGAATACCTTATAATCATTTTATTTGGCACCTATTTGTGCTGGCGGGTGCTTTCTGTCATTGGTTGTTTATTTTTAAAGATGTAATTTAAAGTTGTTGTTTCTTATGTTAAAAGTTTTGTTAGATTTTACAATACTATGCTGCAGGAAATTTTTGGCATTATTGTTTATAGGTATGACATTTGTAAACTGTTCTCCTTCTTTTCAAGAAACTATTGTCCCATTAGATGGTTATAAGATTGAAGATGGGTTTGAATTAGAAACGATAGCTGCGGAGCCTTTATTAGAGGCGCCAGTGGCTTTAGCTTTTGATGAACGTGGTAGGGTATGGGTGGCAGAAATGTCGAGCTATATGTCTGATATTGAAGGAATAGAGGAAGATAAACCAATTGGAAAAATTAAAATCTTAGAGGACCTTGATGATGACGGTATCATGGACCATACAAAAATATTCCTAGACAGTTTAGTGTTGCCAAGGGCTTTAGCCCATGTTTATGGAGGTTTATTGTATGCAGAACCACCGTTTCTTTACTTTGTGGATATTGAAAATGATACACCTAAAAATAGAATTATTGTAGATTCTGTTTATTCTGCTGAAGGAAATCCTGAGCATCAACCAAACGGTTTATTAATGAATATTGATAATTGGATTTACAGCGCTAAATCTAATTTTAGATACCGTAGGATAAATAATGTTTGGATAAAAGAGCCTACAACATTTAGGGGGCAATGGGGAATATCTAATGATAATTTTGGAAGGTTATATTATAATAATAATTCTACTCAGCTTATAGGAGATTATGTGACTCCTAATAGAATGATAAGAAATGAGTATGTTAGTCCTAAATTTGGAGTGAATACCATTCTTACTAGTGATCAACGTGTATATCCTTTACAGCCTACTTTAGTAAATAGAGGATACTCCGAAGGCGTTTTAGATGCTGATAGTTTACTTGTAAACGTAACTGCAAGTTGTAGCCCTTTAGTGTATAGAGGAGGAATGTTTCCATTAGAATATGAACAAGATGTGTTTGTTTGTGTACCGGAAGCGAATCTGATTAAACGAAATAAGTTAACCTTTTATGGGGATAGTACTTCAGCAAAACAAGTGTACGAGGGCAAAGAATTTTTGGCTTCTTTTGATGAAGGATTTCGGCCTGTTGCTTTAGCAAATGGACCTGATGGTGGTATTTATGTGGTAGATATGCATCGTGGTGTTATTGGACATCATGCCTACCTGAGTCCCTACTTTAAGAAAAAAGCAAAAGCTATGCAAATTGATACGCTAGTTAATTATGGTAGAATTTTAAAAATTGATACTCAAGAAAATACAGAGAGGTTTGATAGTAGTGTTTTTAAAGTAGAAAATTTACTGAGTTCTTTAAATCATAAAAATGGTTGGATACGAGATAAAGCACAACAAAAACTTATTGAAAATAGCGCTCCAGATCAAGTAGAACTTTTAAAGACTTTAGTACTGAACGAGGAAATATCGTTAGCTCAGTTACATGCGCTTTACGTTTTAGAAGGAACGGAACATCTGAGTTTTGAGTTCTTAGATAAGGTCATAAAAAAGAAAGATTCAAAACTTGTTGCTCATGCTTTGGCCTTGTTAGAAGATTATATTGTTATTGAGAATACAAAAAATGCGGTAGTGCTTTTTAGTGACTTACTAAGTCGAGATGATACATCTACAAGCCTTTATTTAGCATCTACTTTGGGAACATGGGCCCAACTATCTGAGGAAGTTTTTTTTCCATTAATTGCACAGTTATGGAATAATAATAGGAGTACTAATATACTTAGAGAGGCATTGTTAAGTGGATTGTCGGGTAAAGAAGAGGCTTTGTTGATTTACTTAAATGAACTAGATGATGAAGTTTCATTTAGCTTTCTAAAAGAGGGATTAGAGCAGACTATTGATAATAAGAAAAACAATATCAAGAATTTTATATATACAAACGCTTCTTTAAATGAGGATAACAGAACCAAGGGAGCAAAACTCTTTCGTCAGATATGTGCTGCCTGTCATGGGATAAATGGAGAAGGAATGAATGGTTTAGCCCCGCCTTTAGCTAATTCTGAATATGCGTCAGAACCAATAGAAAGACTAGCCTTGATTATGCTTCACGGTCTC
>CALHVP010000191.1 GCA_938038975.1 uncultured Maribacter sp.
TAAACCATAAAACCACTGAGTAGAAACCAAAAACAGAGCATCATTATATTGTAGACCTAAAATCAACGCATTATATTTGCTGTCCTTATATAATAAGATACGATGATTGAAATAACATTGCCTGACGGGTCCACAAAAGAATTTGAAAAAGGTGCTACTCCAATGGATGTAGCCAATAGTATTAGCCAAGGTCTTGCCAGAAACGTAATCTCGGCAAAATTCAATGATACTATTGTAGAAACGATTACTCCTTTAACCGAAAATGGTTCTTTAACCTTATTTACTTGGAACGACAAAGAAGGAAAGACTGCATTCTGGCATTCTAGTTCTCATATTGTTGCACAAGCTTTAGAACAATTATACCCTGGGGTTAAATTAACCATTGGTCCTGCTATAGAAAACGGCTTCTATTATGATATAGATTTACCTGAAGGAAGCATATCTGATAAGGATTTTCAGAAAATAGAACAAAAGGCAATAGAGATTGCTCGTGGTAAGCACAATTATAAGATGCGTTCTGTAACTAAATCAGACGCTCTAAGTTTTTATAAAAAACAAGGAAACGAGTATAAGGTAGAACTTATAGAAAACCTAGAAGATGGCACCATCACATTTTGTGATCATGACACCTTTACTGATCTTTGTCGTGGAGGACATATTCCAAATACAGGTATTGTAAAGGCTATTAAAATTCTCAGTGTTGCAGGTGCCTATTGGAGAGGGAATGAAAACAACCCACAACTAACAAGACTTTACGGTATCTCGTTCCCAAAACAAAAAGAGTTAACAGCCTATTTAGAACTTTTAGAGGAAGCAAAAAAACGCGACCATAGAAAGTTAGGAAAAGAATTAGAGCTATTTACCTTCTCACAAAAAGTAGGGCAAGGTTTACCATTATGGCTGCCAAAAGGTGCCGCATTAAGAGAACGTCTAGAAGACTTCTTAAAAAAAGCACAGAAAAAAGCAGGATATGAAATGGTGATGACACCTCATATAGGTCAAAAAGAACTATATGTGACATCCGGACACTATGCAAAGTATGGTGCTGATAGTTTTCAACCTATACGAACACCAAAAGAAGATGAGGAGTTTTTGCTAAAACCAATGAATTGTCCACACCATTGTGAAATCTATAATGCAAAACCTTTTAGCTACAAAGATTTACCAAAACGATATGCTGAGTTTGGAACTGTTTATAGGTATGAACAAAGCGGGGAACTTCATGGACTAACAAGGGTTAGAGGCTTTACACAAGATGATGCTCATATATTTTGCATGCCTGAACAATTAGACCAAGAATTTAAGGATGTAATAGATCTTTCCTTATATGTATTAAACTCTCTTGGTTTTGACAACTTTACAGCTCAGGTATCAGTTCGTGACTTAGACACTCCTGATAAATACATAGGATCCTTAGAAAACTGGGAGAAAGCAGAGCAAGCAATCATAAACGCAGCAGAAGAAAAAGGACTAGATTATGTTATTGAAAAAGGGGAAGCTGCTTTCTACGGACCAAAACTAGATTTTATGGTTAAAGATGCCCTAGGAAGAAACTGGCAACTAGGAACTATTCAGGTTGACTACAACCTCCCTGAGCGTTTTGAATTAACCTATAAAGGCAGTGATAATGAGTTACATAGACCTGTAATGATTCACCGTGCACCATTTGGAAGTATGGAACGTTTTATTGCACTTTTGCTTGAACATACCGGCGGTAACTTCCCGCTATGGCTTACACCAGATCAAGCTATTATTTTACCTGTGAGCGAGAAACATGAAAAATATGCCGAAAAAGTTTCAAAATCCCTAGAAAATAACGAAATTCGCGCCCTCTTGGATAGTAGGAATGAAACTATTGGGAAGAAAATACGTGAGGCAGAAATGAATAAAATACCATTTATGCTGATTGTAGGAGAAAATGATGAAAAGGCAAATACAATTTCGGTAAGAAAACATGGAGGCGAGGATTTAGGCGCAATATCCATAGAAGCGTTTACAGAATTGGTAAACAACGAAATAAATAGTACCTTAAAGTCGTTTTAAAATAGCTCACAAAGGTTTGTTTTAAAACAGGCTTTCCATTCTAAAAGAAATGGCAACCAGTGAGGAAGCAAATAAATGTTTAATTAAAAAATATAAGTCATAGCAATACGTAAAAGATTTAGGCCTCAACCTAGAAGGGAAAATAAGAATCCCCACAATATCAATGAAAAGATTCTTGCTCCAGAAGTAAGGTTGGTTGGCGACAATGTGGAGGTTGGTGTATACCCGATCAGAAAAGCTTTGGATTTATCCAAGGAATTAGAATTGGATTTAGTTGAGATTTCACCTAAAGCCAATCCACCAGTTTGTAAAATAATAGATTACAAAAAGTTCTTGTACGAACAGAAGAAAAGAGATAAGGCCATGAAGGCCAAAGCCTCTAAAGTAGTTGTAAAAGAAATTCGTTTTGGTCCAAACACGGATGATCACGATTACGATTTTAAAAAGAAGCACGCAGAAAAGTTCTTAAAAGATGGAGCTAAGTTAAAAGCCTATGTGTTTTTTAAAGGACGCTCTATAGTTTACAAAGATCAAGGTGAAATACTTTTATTAAAGTTAGCCTCTGAGCTAGAAGAACTAGGGAAGGTTGAACAGATGCCTAAGTTAGAAGGAAAACGTATGACAATGTTCATCGCTCCAAAAACTAAAAGCAAATAATTAAAGATAAGTGTCTATAGTTACTGAGGCGCTTTACATAAAATAATAACCAAGCCCGAAAGGGCTTGTTCAGCATAACTAAAACCTCTAAGCGGAGTTTAACTAAGCAGAGGTTTTTATAATAATAGTGAGATTAATTAATTAAATAGGAGAAAATGCCTAAACAGAAAACAAAATCCAGTGCTAAAAAGCGATTTAAGCTTACAGGTACAGGTAAAATTAAAAGAAAGCACGCTTTTAAGAGTCACATTCTTACAAAGAAGTCTAAAAAACGTAAGCTTAAGTTAACACATGATGGCTTGGTACACCAAGCAGATGTTAACAGTATTAAAGAACAATTACGTTTAAAGTAATCTTTCTTTAACAGGTAAATTATTAACCATGGAGTTAGGCCTAAAAAGTTTCTTATAATTAAGGACGCCTACTACAAAAAATTAGAAAAAAATGCCAAGATCAGTAAATGCAGTAGCTTCAAGAGCCAGGAGAAAAAAGGTAATGAAGCAAGCCAAAGGTTACTTTGGAAGACGTAAAAATGTTTGGACAGTAGCCAAAAATGCGGTTGAAAAAGCGATGTTATACGCTTATAGAGATCGTAGAAACAAAAAAAGAACTTTTCGTGCTCTTTGGATCACCCGTATTAATGCAGGTGCAAGATTACACGGAATGTCTTACTCTCAATTTATGGGTAAAGTAAAATCTAATAATATAGAACTAAACAGAAAAGTTCTTGCAGATTTAGCAATGAACCACCCAGATGCTTTTAAAGCTGTTGTAGACCAAGTAAAATAAAACAAATCACATATCTCACTTTAAAAATCCGATTCTAACGAATCGGATTTTTTTTATTCAATTTATATAGTAAACTAATAACAATACGATATGTACTGTATACGACTGAAGTGAAAAAATACACTTACCAAAAGCAAATTAGTGGCCTAATACTGTAATTACAAGATTTCTACCCGAGGCATTGTTTCGATGTTCACATAAGTAAACACCTTGCCACATTCCAAGGTTTAATTCTCCTTTAGTTACCGGAACCTGAATAGATGAACCTATCAAGGAAGCTTTTATATGTGCAGGCATATCATCTGAACCTTCATAGGTATGCTTATAATAAACTGCGTTTTCTGGTACTAACATATTTATATGGCTTTCAAAATCTTCACGTACTGTAGGGTCAGCATTTTCGTTAATTGTTAAACTAGCCGATGTATGCTGAATATAAATTTGGCATATTCCGATATCAATATTAGAAAGCTCAGGGCATTCTCTAGTGATGATATCCGTTATTAAATGAAAGCCCCTTGAAAAAGGAGGTAATTTGAACGCTCGTTGAAACGATTTCATAAGGCTTAAGATTAAATAAAGGTAAAACTTAAAAGATTTTCGTGAGTAATTAATACTATTGAAATACCTTTAACTACTAAATTAGGTAACGTATGGATTTATCCAAAATTAAAATGGTTGTCACCGATATGGATGGAACATTATTAAACTCCAATCATGAGGTTAGCAATCGGTTTTTTGAAATTTTTAAAGAATTGAAATCTAAAGGTATCCTATTTGTTGCTGCAAGTGGAAGGCAATACAATAGTATTATTGAAAAATTACAACCTATTAAAAATGATATTATAGTAGTTGCAGAAAACGGCGGCTTTGTAATACAACAGAATAAAGAACTCCTATCTACAAATTTACCAACCAACTATATACAACAAACTCTAGATATACTTCATAACTTTCCGGAAATACATCCTGTTTTATGCGGTAAACATACTGCATATCTTACAGGTAAATCAGATGCTTTTATAGAAAAATTAAAAGAGTATTATTCAGAATTTAAAGTGGTATCCGATTTAAATGAAGTAACCTCAGAAATTATCAAAATAGCCATTTATCATTTTGATAGTTCTGAACAACATATTTACCCGCATTTAAAACGTTTGGAAAAGAAACTACAGGTGAAAATTTCTGGAACAAACTGGGTAGATGTTTCTAGTGCGAATGCAAACAAAGGATTTGCGATACAACAACTTATGAAGCAGCATCATGTACAACCCAATGAGCTTATAGTATTTGGAGATTACAATAATGACCTTGAGATGCTAGCACTATCTGATTTTAGTTTTGCAATGGAAAATGCACATCCTAACATTATAAAAGCTTCAAAATATATTACTGGAAATAATGATGATTTTGGTGTGGAAAGAGTGTTAGAAAAACTTATATCACAACTATAATACCTAAATATAGAGTAAATCGTTTGTATAAATGAGGTAGATGTCCAATTCTATTTCATCAATAAAAAGCCATAAAACTATATTTTTATATAAAAAATAACCCTACATACCTTTATTATGAATTTTAAACAGAACTCTGCCCTTGATAAGCTTATGACCCTGTTGTTCGAACCTTATAAACTAGATGTTTCGGATGTACAAAAAGTCTCTACTGCACTTTTAACCAAAGGCGTAATAGTATCTGAAGAAGAAATCGTCAACGATCATATTGCATTTAGGACGCTTGGCGTTCCTTTTTTAGGTATTAGTTCCTTAGAAAAAATATTTTTACACTATGGATACGAAAAAAGAGATTATTATTTTTTTGAAGGTAAAAAATTAAATGCATTTTGGTATGCACCTCCAGCACCTGAATATCCTAGAATATTCATAAGTGAGTTAAGAGTATCGGACCTTCCCGAGACTACTATTGCACTCATAAATAAATACACCAGCCACGTTACAATGGACCCTGTAGATAGTTTAGATTTAAATGACGTGGAAGCAGTGGGTAACTTTTTTTATACTTCTTTATGGGACTTACCTACGATTGAAGATTATGAAATACTTGCAAACGAAAGTGAATATGCAGCTTGGGTAATATACAATCGTTACTATTTAAACCACTATACAATTAGTGTACATGAGCTTAAAGATGGCTACAACACTATGGAAACCTTTAACGCATTTTTAGTTGATATCGGAATAAAATTGAATAATTCCGGAGGTATTATAAAGCAAAGTCCGGATGGACTTCTTAGACAAAGCAGTTCTGTTGCCAAGATGATGGAAGCCACCTTTAAGAATGGTAAAAAAATGCAAATACCCGGTAGCTATGTAGAATTTGCAGAACGACTCCCCTTACCTGAATATAAACACTTTAAAACATCGCAACTTAATAGAACGCAAAGAAGAGACGGTTTTGAATCCGCAAATGCGGATAAGATTTTTGAAAGCACTTATTCTTCCCAAACTGGCTCTAAAACAAAATAAGACTAGGTCTTCTGTTTCTTTTTACGAGCTGCTGGAAACAATACGTTGTTCAATATTAATCGATATCCTGGTGATGTTGGGTGTAACTCTAATTCCGTTTTAGGGTCCCCTACTCTATGTTGGTAATCTTCTGGATCATGACCACCATAAAAAGTAAAAAATCCTTTCCCTTTTATTCCATGAATATACCTAGCTTCTTCATTAAGTTTATTCTCCCCTAAAACTAA
>CALHVP010000192.1 GCA_938038975.1 uncultured Maribacter sp.
CTCTAATTCCGTTTTAGGGTCCCCTACTCTATGTTGGTAATCTTCTGGATCATGACCACCATAAAAAGTAAAAAATCCTTTCCCTTTTATTCCATGAATATACCTAGCTTCTTCATTAAGTTTATTCTCCCCTAAAACTAATACTGTAGGTTTAATTTGTTTTCGGTTAAAAGCGGTAGTCTGTCCCATAAAACCTTTAACCAAAGATGTATGGTTCTGGCAAAGCATCGTGGGAACTGGGTCCCATTTTGCGGAGAAATCCATTAAAGAAAAATAATCTGACTCTTTTGGAACATTCCCACGTTTGGTAGTCATGTCTATAGACGAAAATTCATATTTAAGTGGACTTCGCTCTAATACAAAGTCTGAAAACGCAAAGGTTTTTCTAAAATCTAAACCGGCTTGGTAATTTGGATCAGATGCATCTCCGTCAAACATGGGCTCGCAAATATCTAAACCATCTGCTGCCAAGGCAATGTCAAAACTATCTGTTGCGGAGCACATAGCAAACATGAAGCCACCGCCTATTACGTAATTTCTTATTTTTAAAGCTACCGCCCCTTTTTCTTCAGAAACTTTATTAAATCCCAATTTCTTAGCAAGCTTTTCTGATTCATTTTTTCCATCAATATACCAAGGCGCAGCTCTATACGCACCATAGAATTTACCATATTGACCGGTAAAATCTTCATGATGCAAGTGCAACCAATCATATAATGCTAATTTATCCCCAAGTACTTCTTCATCATAAATGGTAACATATGGTATCTCAGCATATGTTAATACCATAGTAACAGCATCATCCCAAGGCTGATTTCCTTTTGGCGAATAAACCGCAATCTTAGGTGCTTTTTCTAAAATAACAGCGTCTTGATTTTTTGAAGGGCTACTTATCTCGTCTAATATCGTATTCGCTTGTCCGTCTGATAATATTTCAAAAGAGACACCTCTAATTTGACACTCTTTTCGGATACTTTCCCCATCTGGAAGTAAAAAAGAACCACCTCTATAATTTAAAAGCCATTGTACTTTTTGTTGCTTAGCAAGCACCCAATATGTAATTCCGTATGCTTTTAAATGATTTTTTTGCGTTTCAGCATCCATTGGTATAAGAATAGAAGAACCAAAAACCTGAAATGAAAAAAGAAAAAAGAAAAAAATGAAAAGACTGTTTCTCATGAAATGAAATTATGAAGTCTATTCAAAGATAAATGAAAAACAACTGTTTTGTATTTGAGAATAGTTAAACAATTGGCAAAATATAGCTCGTTTGTATAGATTAATAACTAGCCAAAAAGCTTGAATACATTAGACCAGTAACTTTTAGAACTCCTTCCTATTATTTAAAACGGAACTTCGTTATCATCTTCTGGGTCTAAACCACGATTCATATCACTTCCAAAGGCATCATTAGCACTGGGTAGATTCTTAGTCACAAAAGGATTGTCTTCGTTTTCATTCATTTTTGATTGAAACTCAAAAGGTGAATCAAAGTCATCCAGATTATCAAACTTACCTAAGTTTCCAATAAACTTAAGTCGTATATTCTCTAAACCACCGTTCCTGTGTTTGGCTACAATAAGCTCCCCTTGCCCTTGCGTAGGAGATCGCTCTTCATCATCCCATTCATCTATCTTATAATATTCAGGTCTATATATGAATGCAACGATATCCGCATCTTGTTCAATAGCTCCAGATTCCCTAAGGTCACTTAACAAAGGACGCTTACTTCCTCCACGGGTTTCTACTGCCCTAGATAACTGGGATAATGCAATTACAGGAACACTTAATTCCTTAGCCAATGCTTTAAGGTTACGCGAAATAGTAGAGATTTCTTGCTCTCTGTTTCCTCCTTTTTGTGTGCCACCTGCTGTCATTAATTGCAAATAATCAATAACTATCATCTTTATTCCATGCTGCGATGCAAGTCTTCTTGACTTAGCCCTTAAGTCAAAAATAGACAGCGAAGGTGTATCATCTATAAATAAAGGTGCTTTTTCCAAAGCTTTTACCTTTACGTTCAATTGCTCCCACTCATGCTTTTCTAATTTACCTGTACGTAACTTTTCAGATGACAATCCCGTTTCAGAAGAAATAAGACGCGTAATCAACTGTACTGATGACATCTCACATGAGAAAAAGGCAACAGGAATATTATGGTTTACAGCCATGTTCTTAGCCATAGACAAGGTAAGTGCCGTCTTACCCATACCCGGACGAGCAGCAATAATAATTAAATCACTAGGTTGCCAACCTGAAGTAAGTTTATCAACCTTATCAAACCCTGAAGGAACTCCACTTAGCCCTTCTTTATTTGCAATTTCTTCAATCCTTTTCTTAGCTTGTATGACCAAGTTTTGAGCTGTTTCTGCAGAACGTTTTAGGTTTCCTTGAGTAACATCATATAATTTTGATTCTGCTTGATCTAACAAATCAAATACATCTGTACTTTCATCGTAAGCCTCTTCTATAATTTCGTTAGAAATTTTAATAAGACTGCGTTGAATATATTTCTGAAGAATAATACGTGCATGAAACTCAATATGCGCAGAGGATGCTACTTTTTGAGTTAGTTTTATCAAATAAAAATCGCCTCCTACAGCTTCTAATTTACCTACCTTCTTTAATTGAGAAGAAACGGTTAATAAATCTACAGGTTGGGACTCTTCAAACAAAACGAAGATAGCTTCGTAGATAAAACGATGCGCATCCTTATAAAACACATCTGGATGTAAGATATCAATTACTTCATCTACACCCTTTTTATCTATCATCATCGCGCCAATCACAACCTCCTCTAAATCAACAGCTTGTGGAGGTATTTTACCTCTTTCGAGGTTAATGATAGTAGATTTGTCAATCTTACGACCAACAATGGGCTTTATGTTTTCCATGAATACGAAAATATACAATTAAGAGTTAGTTAACATTAAAATCCTTGTTCAGGATGTTCACAGGTAGCTAACAATTGCGTGTTAATAAGTTACAATTTTATGTTGATAACAAAAAAAATCCGGAGATTAATAACTCCGGATTTTTCTGGGGTTGTTAAAATGGGTTATCAACCATTAAAAACACCCATTTGTTCGTATTTTTCCATACGTGCTTTCACCAGCTCCTTTGGTGATAACTTTTGCAGTTCACCATAATGGGAAACTATTTTATTTTTCAAAATTTCAAATGTCTTATCTCTGTTTGCATGCGCTCCACCTGCAGGCTCACGTACAATTTCATCGATAAGTTTTAACTTTTTCATATCTGTAGCAGTGAGCTTTAAAGCCGAAGCTGCGATCTCTTTATATTCCCAGCTTCTCCATAGTATAGAGGAACAAGATTCTGGCGATATTACTGAGTACCACGTATTTTCTAGCATTAACACTTTATCACCAACACCTATACCTAATGCTCCACCTGAGGCGCCTTCACCTATAATGGCCACTATAATAGGTACTTTAAGCCTAGTCATCTCTATGATATTTCTTGCTATAGCCTCACCTTGTCCACGTTCCTCAGCTTCAATACCTGGATATGCTCCTGGAGTATCCACTAAACATACCACAGGAATTTTAAACTTTTCCGCAGACTTCATTAATCGTAGTGCTTTACGATAACCCTCTGGATTAGCCATACCAAAATTTCGATATTGCCTCGTTTTGGTATTATATCCTTTTTGCTGACCAATAAACATAAATGATTGGTCGCCAATTTTTCCTAATCCACCAATCATAGCTTTATCGTCCTTTACAGTACGATCACCATGTAATTCCAAAAATGTATCTCCACATATAGCTTTAATATAATCTAAGGTGTAAGGTCTGTTTGGATGCCTAGATAACTGAACACGTTGCCATGCAGTAAGGTTCTTATATATATCCTTTCTAGTTTCAGCTAATTTTTTCTCTATCTGTTTACAGGTTTCGGTAACATCAACATCACTTTCTTCACCAATAATCATGCACTTGTCTAATTGTTCCTCCAGTTCCTTAATAGGAAGTTCAAATTCCAAATATTCCATAGTTCAAAAAAAGATTTAGTTAGTTGTGAAGCAAAGATAAAACTTTAATGGCTAATCTTTAAGCCGTCTCTGTTTATTACTAGCCTTATGTTTTAAAATACCGTTTGCGATTACAGTTAATAAGATAATCAAAGCACCCACATAAAAAAGAGGGCTCATTTTTTCCTCCGTCCCAAAGAAAGCCCATGCCATTAGTATACCGTATACAGGTTCTAAGTTGTTTGTTAGCATTACAGTATAAGCGGTAAGCACCCGCATAATCTTCACGGAGACGATGAACGCATATGATGTACATATTAAGGATAGAATTATAAGATACCACCAATCTGAAGGCATAAGTACGAAAAAATCAGTATTAAAACTTCCTCTTACTCCCAAGAG
This sequence comes from uncultured Maribacter sp., assembly GCA_938038975.1. Taxonomy (GTDB): domain Bacteria; phylum Bacteroidota; class Bacteroidia; order Flavobacteriales; family Flavobacteriaceae; genus Maribacter. Next base: position 4,397 of record CALHVP010000192.1, read on the forward strand.
AATAGTTAAAAATAAAGTGCCTAATGATAATTCATAAAAAGATATGATAGATGGTTTATGTTCTTTTACCAGCTTTGCATTAATGATAGAAAATATAGCAACAAGAAAAGCAGAAACTAAGGCGATAATCATCCCTTGGGTATAGCCAGATTCTACTCTAAAAATTAGATACAATCCAATGATAACCAACAGACCAAAAAAAAGTTCATACCCAATCACTTTTCGTTTAAACACAATAGGTTCTATTAATGCAGTAAAAAAAGCTCCTGTAGACATCATTGCTAAGGCAATAGAAACGGTAGAAACTTTTATAGCCCAAAAAAAAGTTACCCAATGCAAGGCCACTACTATACCTGCAAAAGTGAACCATAACAGTGTTTTTCTAGTTACTCGAAGTTGAAATTTAGAAACACGGATATAAACTAATATAAACACCGATGCCAAACCCATGCGATACCAAACTAAGGATAGGGAATCTATAGCTATTAGCTTGCCTAAAATAGCAGTAAATCCATAAATAAAAACAATAAAATGGAGATGAATAAGACTACCTAACCTATCTTTTTGCATTCTGTAATAGATAAAATGCCAAGGCGCCAAATACTACGTTTGGAATAATAACCGCAAGGAGTGGAGAAAACCCCGATTGCTCTGCAAGTGTACCAAAAACCTTATCAAAAAATATGAATACAAAGGCAACTAAAATTCCAAATGCCAAATTTATACCCATACCACCGCGCCGTTTTACAGATGAAACTGCAACTGCAATTATGGTTAGAATAAAGGCAGTTAAAGGCAATGCCCAACGTTTGTATTTCACCAAAACATATGTATTTATATTGGAAGCTCCTTTTCGTTTTTGACTCTTAATAAAATCATCTAACTCATATAGGTTTTTAGTTTCCGCGACATAAGAAACTTGAGTAAGGTCATTTATTTTAAAGTCAAATACAGTATCTAACCTTCTTTTCTTTTCTATTAAAGCAGTATCTCCAAATACCGTTCTTTTTGCGTAAGAAGTTAATCTATAATTGCTATCTTTTTCTACCCATCTGATGTTTATAGCAGAGATTTTAAACGCTAATTCGTTATTCTCATCAAACCGTTCGAAAGTAAAGTTATGCCCTAACTGACGTGCTGGGTCAAAACTACTCACATAAATAAAATCCGTTTCATTAAGTTGGTTAAATATGTTTTTGGTAATCCGGTCCTGCTTCCCCTTTTTGAGGTATTTAAATTTGAATTCGTTAAAACCAAGACTTGCATTAGGCACAATGAACATGGTCATAAAAAACATAACTATTGCAATAAGAGATGCTCCAATTAAATAAGGTCTTAAAAATCTATTGTAGGAAACTCCTGAACTAAGAATAGCAACAATCTCTGTATTGTTGGCCAATTTAGAAGTAAAAAAGATTACTGATAAGAAAAGAAAAATGGGAAATAATAAGTTACCAATGTAAATGGTGAAATTTAGATAATATATAAGTATCTCATTAACAGGAGCCTCGTTATCTATCATTTTACCAATCTGCTCTGCTAGGTTCACCATAATCCCAATAGGAATGAACAACAGTAGCATCAAGAAAAATGTTGCTAAGTATCTTTTTAATATGTATTTATCAATTATTGAAAGCATTACAGCCTTTTATCCATTTGTTTAACCATTCTATCTTTCCACTCCCTAAAATCACCTGCTAATATTCGCTCTCTAGCCTCTCTTACTAACCAAAGATAAAACCCTAGATTGTGAATCGTTGCAATTTGTTTTCCAAGATATTCGTTAGCTGCAAACAAGTGTCGCAAGTACGCTTTAGAATATTCTCTATCTACAAAAGTTGTCCCCATATCATCCAAAACGGAGAAATCGTTTTCCCACTTTTTATTTTTTATGTTGATCGTACCATGCGCTGTAAATAACATACCGTTTCTCGCATTTCTTGTCGGCATTACGCAATCAAACATATCTACACCCAAAGCTATATTCTCAAGAATATTAATTGGCGTTCCAACCCCCATTAAATATCTAGGTTTATCTTCTGGAAGAATTTCACAAACGACTTCTGTCATTGCGTAAAGTTCTTCCGCCGGTTCACCAACAGATAGTCCACCTATTGCATTCCCTTCTGCACCTGCATTTGCAATGTACTCAGCAGATTGCCTTCTTAAGTCTTTATACGTAGAACCTTGTACTATTGGAAAAAAAGTCTGTTCGTAATCATAAGCAAAAGGTGTTTTTTCTAAATGATTAATACATCTATCTAACCACCTATGCGTCATATGCATAGAACGCTTTGCATAGTTATAATCACAAGGGTAAGGTGTACATTCATCAAAAGCCATGATAATATCAGCACCAATAACACGCTGTATTTCCATCACATTCTCCGGAGTAAACATATGCATTGACCCATCTATGTGGGATTTAAACTTTACCCCTTCTTCTTTAATCTTCCTGTTTGCTGAAAGGGAATACACTTGATAACCGCCACTATCGGTTAGAATATTTCTATCCCACCCCATAAACTTATGAAGTCCACCAGCTTGTTTTAGTATATCTGTCTTTGGTCGTAAAAACAAATGATAGGTATTTCCTAAAATAACATCAGGATTTATTTCCTCTCGCAATTCTTTTTGATGCACCCCCTTAACTGATGCTACTGTACCTACAGGCATAAAAATTGGAGTTTCTATGGTCCCGTGGTCGGTTTTTATAGTACCAGCTCTGGCCTTGCTTAATGGATCGGTTTTGTGTAGTGTAAATTTCAAAAGCTAAAGAATAAGCAGCAAAGATAATGAACTCCTAGCCTCAAAAACTTAATAAAAAGCAAAGATCTCTTAAAGCGAGTTATTAAATAACTAATGAACATTTCGTACTTATAACCAATTGTTTATCAGGTGTTTTATCAAAAACAATAAAGAACAAGCCTTTCCGTTCTCATGGTATAACGAGAAACGAGATATTTGGTATTGTTATTGATTACCATTTCATCCATCAAAACAAAAAGATCATGAAAAAAACATTTTTAATTACAGTATTAGTACTATCGGGGTTTTTAAGTATCGCACAAACTGGCTCTGGCTTTGGAATTAAGGGAGGTATAAACTACGCCGGAAACGGTGATTTCTTTAATTCTGCTGAAAACGCTTTTCAAAGTCCAGATAAAAATGTGGGATACCATGTTGGTGTCTTTGGCAAACTAGGTGATAAAATTTACTTAAGGCCAGAATTAGTTTATACAAGCACTACTTCTGAGTATGATGAAGGAGACCTAAAATTGAACAAGTTAGATGTTCCCGTATTAGTAGGTATAAATGTTATAGGTCCTTTAAATATATTCGCAGGTCCTGCCTTTGAGTATATCCTAAATAGCAAATTTGACGACGTGACTATTGATAATATTGAAAACGACTTTACAGTTGGGTTGAATATTGGTGCTGGGGTTAGTTTTGGAAAATTAGGTATAGAGGTTAGATACGAAAGAGGTTTTAGTGAAAATGAACTTGATTTTGTGAATAGCAACATTGTTACTTTAAATGGAGATCGTGTAGACACTAGACCCGATCAAATTATCTTAAGTTTATCTTTGAAATTATAAAGGAAACTTTAATCAAAAAAAAGAGTCCTGCTTAAGATAAACAGGACTCTTTTTTTTGATTCTATTTGTTTTAATTATCATCTAAATGATCATAAATACCGTCCCCATCTGTATCCCTATAGGATAAAAAGGAACCGTCATCATTCAAGTTTATTTCATCTATAGTTAAGATACCATCATTGTCATCGTCCGTATCTGCATAGTTGGGAGAAAATGTGTTTACTTCATCTTCATCATCTGTGTTGTCATTATTCAAATTTCCATCCATGTCTAAATCCTCCATGAAAGAAGGAATACCATCACCATCGAAATCAGAATCTTTTTCAAAAGAAAAAAGCTCTACCTTAAAAACTAAAGGGGCATATAAAGGAATTATATTATTTTCAGGTGTACTAAAATAGGCTAATCCAGAAGGCATAAATATGGCTCCAACACCATAATCTTCATAATTAAATGTACCATCACCGTTTTCAATAGGACCAGTTCCACTCTTAAAATATTCAAGACCATTACCAAATCCTCTTACCACTCTAGACAAATTAAATTGTATTGGTTGTTCTACAGAAGAATCAAATACTTCGCCAGTTAATAAGGAACCTTCATATCTTACATTCGTATTATCGCCAATTGTAGGTGCTGTTTCAGATACTCCTTGTCTTGCTACCAAATAATATAAGGTATGATCTACTACCTCGTCACTAGCGCTTAGAAGCTCAACCGAAGATACAGATATTGTTTCCATTCCAAACTCTACTCCTGCTAAGGAACCGCTATCAAAAATTGATATTTTATCAGAATTTTCACCCGCAATGGTATCAAACTTTATTCTATAATCGAAGTCAGCTGTTGGGTTTTGAAACTCCTCATAGTTGTAAAAATGACTTTGCAAAAAAGCCAAAATCTCAGCATCATCTTCAACAATAACTTCACTTAAGTCTCTTGGAGGTACAGCTACCAGTCCACTATTGTCATCTGGGTTTCCACAAGAGAATATTCCAATTACCATGAGTAGGAATAAACAACTGTTTTTTAATTTCATATAGCTCAATTTTCAAGTCGCAAGATACAATTTTCCCCTATTTTTGCAGGAAACTTAACAAAGATTTGTAATTGCCATGCGAATAGACAAATACTTATGGAGCACACGTTACTTTAAAACAAGAAACATTGCAACCAACGCATGCAAGAAAGGGCACATTAAGATTAATGATCAGCCAGCCAAACCAGGGCGAGAAGTTTACCCTATGGACGCTATTGTTGTGCGAAAAAATCAAATTAACTATCAATTCACTGTTTTAGATATACCAAAAAGTAGGGTTGGAGCAAAATTAGTGGATATCTATAGAAAAGATACTACTCCAAAAGAAGCTTTTGAGCACAATGAACTTTTACAGTATTCTAAGGATTATTATAGAAAAAAGGGAGCGGGAAGACCTACAAAAAAGGATAGAAGAGAAATTGAAGATTATCTTGAAGAACCTAAAATCATTGACAAACCTAATGAGTCCGAAAAGGAGAACGAACTATAACTGAAACATACTTATATTTATACAGTTGATACCTTAGTTTTAAAATTTCAATTACAGCAGACGCAAATGGAACAGCTTATTCTATCCCACGAACAGATACAATTTAAAATTAGACGAATTGCCTACCAAATATTTGAGGCGAATGTAGACACAGAACAAATCATCATTGCAGGTATAGAAGGAGGAGGAATAAAGTTTGCTAAAAAAATAATTACAGTACTTCGTAAAATTACCGATGCAGAAATTACCCTTTGCAAAGTTATAATGGATAAAAATGACCCTTTAAAAACTGGTGTATCGACCTCAATTCCAGAAGAAGATTATATTAATAAATCTATTGTACTAGTAGATGATGTTCTAAACTCTGGAACAACTCTTATATATGGGGTTCATCATTTCTTAAAAACACCTTTAAAGCAGCTTAAAACCGCAGTACTGGTAAATAGAAATCATAAAAAATATCCAGTAAAAGCAGATTTTAAAGGAATTTCCTTATCCACATCTTTACAAGAACATGTAAATGTTTTCTTTGAATCTAAAAATGATAGAGTGTTTTTAAATTAAGCCCTTCTTTATTTCTACTGCTAATTCTTCTGGTGACTTATTATCACAGGAAATTTTTATTCCAGCTTGGTTATAGTAGAAACTTCGTTCAAACAAATGTTTTCCAATAAATTCAGGAAGATCCGTATCTGTTATATTGGCAATTAGTGGTCTATGGGCTTTTTCCCCTAATACTCTTTTTACCAATTCATTTAGAGAGACTTTAAGATATATATTATTCTTAGTTGCCTTAATAATAGCCTCCATATTGTTCCCATAACAAGGTGTGCCTCCACCTGTAGATAGTAAAAAACTAGAATTTGAGTTTAAAATTTCATTTAAATAAAAAAATTCTTTTTTTCTAAAGTAAATTTCTCCGTGGTCTAAAAATATTTGATCTATTGATTTTCCCTCAGCTGTTTCAATATACTCATCTAAATCTAAAAAATTAATTTTCAAGTGTTTAGCAACCAACTTTCCTACTGTTGACTTACCGCTACCCATATAACCAACCAATACTATTTTCACTTGTTTGTTTTGTGTAAAATTCAACTAAATAATGTGGATTTCAAAAAAAATAAAAATTATCTTAAAAAGCGCTTGGAAACTAAAGATATCAACTTATATTTGCACCCGCAATGAGGGAAAAAATCCTGATTTGTTTAGACCTGGTAGCTCAGTTGGTAGAGCATCTCCCTTTTAAGGAGAGGGTCCTGGGTTCGAGCCCCAGCCAGGTCACAAAAACCTCTTAACTTTTAAAACAGTTAGAGGTTTTTTTTATGGATTAAATTTTGATATTCAGCTACCCTTCCCTCTTTATTAAGTTGTAACTAATCCTTATAGAGCGGTTATGAATAATTACCTT
>CALHVP010000193.1 GCA_938038975.1 uncultured Maribacter sp.
TTTACTAGCCGATAAAGCAGAAAGTGTATTATTTGACAATACAAAGATTAAGACTTTTGTATCTGGTTTTAAGGCTACAATTCCCTTTTCCGAAGGCATAAAGCGCACCTTAAAATGGTTAGCCGAAAACCCTGAAAAACAGAATATTGACGCAGATACTGAGGCCGATATTGAATCTATTTTAAAGGCTTATAAAGCCTTGGGGTAGTTTTCTGATAAAAAATTGTAGGGAGCGCTAAAAAGGAATATTCAATTTTTTAATTCCTCTACGAGTAGGCCATAATCATATTGTAAATCTTCATGGAGGAGGGTGATTTTCTTTTCTATAAAAAGCAGTTGACGCTCATAAAGGTTTAGTAAGGTTGTGTTTCTGTTTATTGAGGGTGTAAGTGTTTTGAGTTTTTTACAGAAGTAGAGTAGGAGCACCACTTCTGTTTCCTTATTTACAGAATAGCGAATGTACTTTTTAACATTTCTAAGAATCTTCCGAACGCTCTTTTTAATGTAGAAGTAACTATTGGTGTTTATTTCGTCAAAGGAATCGTCAATTTCGGTTTGTACACCATCAATATAACCCGATTCGTGGTCGGCTTCAAAAAGTAAATACGTAAGCAGTTCTTTATTTTCTTTTTTGAATTTTGAAAGGCGCAGACACAATTCCAGCAGTTCTTCTGGATTTCGCTGTTTAAGTTCTTTTTTTATTTGTACTACGGTGGCGGCTTTCATAGGATAAAAATACTACAAAAGTCCTATATACCAACTGGCTTCATTGTTTAGGTCCATAATGCTATTCTTTGGATTTTGCTGTACGTAAAAAAGCTTGTTTTTTTTGATAGCTTAAACTTCTCCATAGCCATTCTAACGGACCGTAATAAAAATATTTGAGCCATATTGGACTACTAATCAATTGAAAAATCCATATTGCAATTACGATGTATAATAATTCATATCTCAAAAGTGTTCCAAAAAGGCCAAAACCAACACCTGTAAAAATAAATATTGAAAAAACCGAGTGCATAACATAATTGGTCAATGCCATTTTACCTACTGCAGCAAGACTTTGTTTTAACCATTTTATAAATGGAAATTTACAAAATAGCATGATGGCACCAATGTGGCCAATTGCAACAGGGACTCTGCCTAGATCATAAGTAATATTAGCTTTGGAAAAGCTTAAAAGTGAAAAATTGGCTTCTAAAATAGAATTAATTTCATAAAAATTTATAGATAATCCAACTAAGTATCCTGCACCTGCCATTATTCCATAGAATTTATACGATTTTTGAGCTGAAAGAATCTTCCATTTAAATAGCGCTATACCTAAAAACATCATACTTAGTATATCCCAAAGGTCATATCTATAGGGCCAATTCTCATCAGAATGTTGATTTTCTGGAGCAAGAAAAGCTAAGACATCTACATACCCTTTTCTCATATTGGTATTATATTCTAAAATAGCATCTGGAGATCTTTTCCATTGGCGCTCTTCCCATTTAATATCTACTTCTTTTAGTTCTTTTGATAGGATAATTCCCTCTGTTTTATACTTTTCTACAAGTGCTACATCTTCTATAAATTTTACATCTTTCCTATAGTCTGAGTAATTCCAGATAGCGCCAATCGTAAAAAGGAGGAAGGCTGCAAGAATGAGTTTAATTGAAGTTAAGTTTCGGAACGAAAAAACTATAAATCCCATTAAAGCGTAATCATATAGAATTTCGCCAGTCCACAGTAATAAATACCCATGAATCAAGCCAAATACCAAAAGCCAAAGGAGTCTTCTGAAATAAATATTTGCTGCTTTTATTCCTGCTCCCTTTTTTTTGAGTCTGTCTAAAAATATGAACATGCCAACACCGAATAAAAGAGAAAAAAGGGCACGCATGGTGCCTTCAAAGAATAAATTTATGGTAACCCATGTAGTTAGATTCCATTCAGTTGCACCACCTGATACAGTTGGGTCTCCATAGGCTCCAGCTAAACCCATACCATTGATGTTCATTAAAAGAATACCAAATAATACAATACCCCTCATAATATCAAGCGATTGTATCCTGTCTAAAGATGTAGTTGGACTGAATGCTGTCTTAGTTGTGGTCATTTTTTGGTTTGTTTTGGTTGTAGATATGTAAATAGTATTGTTAAGAGGTGTTATGAGAAAAAGTAAGACCTAGAAGTAACTCCTAGGTCTTACGATTATTAGTCAAATTAATTGCTCATTATAAGCATTACTGGCGGCTTGCTGCTTTAACTTGTGCACTAGTACCGCTAAGATCTTTACGAAGCTCCCATATTTCTGTGCTATCACCATCGGTTGTGGCTTCGACGTCTGCCATGAACGTTTCAAAGCTACCAGCTCCATATACTTCTTTAAAGTATTCTGCAAATTTGTTCTCATTACCCATCCATGAGGAATTATCAAAGAAATCTACCCATCCAAAATCCATTCCTTCCATATTAGACATCTCATTAGAGTATACCCCAAACATTTGCTCAGGCATTTTCTCCTTATACACCTTAACAACTTTAGTAAGCACTTTTTCAATAAATTCCTTTTGTTTAAAGCGTTTAACGTCTATCATAGAAACAGATAACTTCTTGATTTCAAAATCCTTGGAAAAATTTGAAAGCTTGGGATGCATTTTCATATAATTCACATCTACATCTGATTCAAGATATCTGTTTATATTCTTATTATTGTCATCAGTGTGATCTTGACCTGAAGGTCTAGCATCCATCGCACTCCATGATAAAGGACCCATAACTAGCATATATTTACCGGCATTCTTCCCATTAATTACATTATAGACTCTGGCACCGTAGGCTCCGTCTCCATGGAATTTTTTGTTATGTGCGGCAATACCTGCTTCAAATTCTGTAATTTTTTCTGGATTAACAGTTAACATAACGTTTTCAAAAACTACACTTTCCTGAGCGTTTAGAGATAGTGTCAATCCTGACCATATCAATAGAACAAACATTACTTTTTTCATAATTATGATTATTTAATTGGTTATTACTCTTTATAGAGTGGTTGTTAGAATTAGGTATAATAACAGTTGGGTCTTCATTGGCACCAGCTAGCCCCATACCATTTATCTTTAATTAAAAGGTGGGTCAGTCATGACAATAGTTATTGGTTTTTAAATGAAAACACTAAAAGTATTAACCTTGTTGCATTGCCATGTATTCCCCCGAATAGTACTGACCTACCAATATTTTTATACTCCAAGTGCTAACTTCAATTTTATCAGTGACCTATGGACTGAAAGACAAAGTATTTAAACAGCAAATTGCTTTTTTAAACGTAGTCTTATTTTCTAGTATTTAATTAGTTATGAGTTGATTAGCACTAAATTATACAAGCATTCTAAAGGAAAGAAGAATTAAAGCTGAATGCAATTGATTTGGGACGAAGGGCGTCTTATTTTGTCCGAAACCTATCTTTTGGTTATCGAAGCTTTCAGTTGAACTAGTTTTGTCCTAATTGTAATGGAACAATAAATATGTTAGTTGTTAAATAGTCTGTAAGCGTTTTAATAATTCTTCCTTCTGGGATTTGCTCACAGGAATTGCTTTTTTTGATATGACGAGATGGGTCTGGGCAACTTCATCTATTTGAGAAATATTGACGATGTAAGAACGGTGTACACGTAGAAAATGTTTGTTAGGTAGTTTATCATCCATATCTTTTAAAGTCATCACCAATAGGTACTCCTTGCCTTTGGAATAGATTCGGCAATAATTGCGTTCTGCCTCTATATAGAGAATATCCTGGATAATTACCTTGACCATCTTTTCATGATGACGCACAAAAATACTGTCGCTCAATATAAATGGAGCTGATGGTTCTTCGTTTATTCTTTTATCATTTGTTGAACTTTGAATACGATTACTAGCAAGTTCAACGGCTCTTTGTAGGTCTAGTTTTTTAAATGGTTTTGAAATAAAGGCGTGTGGGTTGGTGGTCTTTGCTCTATTAAAATGATTTTCATCTGCGTTCGCCGTCAGATATATGATGGGAATATGCTGCTCTTTTTGAATTTGTTGTACAGTCTCTATTCCATCCCATTCCCCTTTTAGATTAATATCCATGAGAATAATATCAGGCTGGTTTTTTCTAACGTGTAAAAGTGCCTCTTTTCCTCTGGGTAAAATACCAGTAACTTCATAGCCCAAACTAGAAAGCTGTAATGAAATATTGGCTCCAATAACCATCTCATCTTCTACTATTGTGATTTTTATAGTCTTATCCATTATTAGGCAGCTGAATCCAGTTTAAATTGAAAGGAGACTGAAGTTCCATTTTTTATCTCTTCTTGCATTTCGCCATTTAACTGTTGTGTAAGCAATGAAACCAATTGAGAACCAAATCCAGTACCTATAGCTGCTACACCTTGTTGCTTGCCTACTCCATTATCCTTTACTTTTAATGTTAAGGTTTGCGCATCCAATTTTGCTAGACTTATTTCTATCTTTCCTTTACTGTCTTTTGGGAATGCATATTTTAGAGCATTTGTTAGTAATTCATTGACAATAAGACCTATAGGAACAGCAGTGTCAACGTCTAGTTCAAGATTATCCATGGCACATAATATCTTTACTTTATCTTCCGCATTAAAAGTATCCAAAATACCTTCACTTAAGTTCATAAAATAATCCTTCATTTCTATACTCCCTAAATTGTTTCCTTGATAGAGTTGTTGATGAATTATACCCATAGATTGTACTCTATTCTGACTGGCAATCATGGCATCTTTTGTAGGCGAATCCTTCAATTGGGCAGATTGCAAAGCGATGAGTCCTTTTACCATTTCTAGGTTGTTTTTAACTCTATGATGTATTTCCTTCAATAATAATTCATTCTCAGCATTTTTTGTAGAAATTATTGTGTTTGCTTTTCGACTCTTTTTTAACGAAAAATAGACAACCCCAAGCAAAACCAACAATAATACTCCAAGACCTATAATTAGTCTTTGCACCTTGTTCTTTTGTTCTAAAACTGCAGCTTGCGCTGCTAAGGCCACATCTTTTTTACCAGTTTCGTATTTTATAACGGCCTCACTCTCTAAGTTGGCCACCTTGTCTTTCATGACCTTATTTTTAATCACCACCGATTTTTTAAAATATATAAGTGCATTTTTTTCATCATTTAAGTTCTCGTAGCATTCAGAAACTTGGTCATAAACCTCCCAAATATTATTGCTTTCTTGTTTTTCTAAGGCTGCAATCCCAGCTTCAAAATGATGTATAGCTTCAGTATATTTTCCTTGAAATTTAAGTACATTTCCAATATCTGTTCTGTACGTTGCCGCTCTTTCTTCACCAACAGCATCTACGGCGAGTTTATAGGCCATTTTACAATCCGCTAAAGCTTGATTATAATCCTTTGTCTTAATGGAAATATCGCTACGATAAGAGTATGCTCTAATGAGTACAAAAATATCATCTGGCACCTTATTTTTCACTATTGCTATACATTCGTCTGCGGCTTTATAGGCAGTACTATATTCCCCCATAGTGGTATTGGCTTTTATTATATTAAAAAGGGCAATACAGGTAGCTGAATGGTTGTCGTATTTTTTAAAAATTGCAATTGCCAGTTCTGCATATGCAATAGCTTCTTCTGGTTTTAGCATTTTCTCATGCAAATCTGCTAGGACACGGTATGCATTAGCCATCCCTTGTTCATCGTCCAACTCTTCAAAGAGTGACAATGCTTTGAATAGGACCTTTTGGGACTTTGTTAGTTCGTTCTGGTTCAGGTAATCAATGGCTAACACTCTATAGGAAGAAGCAACTTTAGCATTATTTCCTAATTTTTGGTAATATGCTAACGTTTTTTCGCTGTGATATACTACAGAATCTTGTGGAAACAGTCCATGATAGCCATACCAATTCGCCATTTCTTCATGTAATTCTGCTTTTTTAAGAGGTGTTTTTTTATCTTTTATTAATTGTATTGCTTTCAGTCCAATTGTAGGGTAGGTGGTAGTATTTTCATAAAGGTTGGCACGCATCCAAGAAAGTACCGAATCAATTGGCATTCTGGTAACACTATCTATTTGGCTGCTATTTTGTGTGGTTGTTTGGGAACGAATCCCATTGAAGCTTACTAAAATTAAAAAGATAGGTAACGCACGGTTGAAATACGTTAAGGAAAAGGTTATGTTTTTTCCATATAAAGACTGTATTCCTTTGACCATTGGATAATAAGGTGTTGGTTGGTAGTATAAACCGGTACAGAGGGAACTTCTTAAAGATATTCTAAAAAATTAACACAATCACTATGAAAATGACTGTATTCTAATGAAGGATTAGAAACTGCCTAATTATCTTGGAAATGCATACAACTATAAATGTGTATTACTCCTTTGAATTTTTTATCCTTTATGGCATTATAAATACCAGCTCTTGACAAGCAGAAAAGTTGTTAAAAAAGTTGATAATTTGTACGTATTTGGAAAGTATGGGAGGTTATTCTATAATTCTTCTATAAATTTTATCCTCAACAATTTGTCCATTCTTGTTGTAGACATAGTACGAACGATTGTCTGCGTCTAGTGAAATGGAAGTATGTACCTCTTCATTTATGAAATGAATTGCAGATTTATCATCACAAGCATATCCATCTGAAAGTTTACCGGATAGGATATTATTGTGATATAAAGGACGACGCGTTGTCTCCGAATTGTAATGAGGGCAATGGCTTTTATTTATGAAGCTCATTCCTTCTACAATACTCAATTCTTTTGGCCTTGAATCTGTTGTTCCTCCATTAAACCAGCATAAGGAGCCCGCGCTTCCACCACCCATGACCACTCCGTTGTCATACGCTTTTTTTAAGGCAACATCTATGCCTTGTGCTTGCCATATGGCCATCATATTCAATGTATTACCTCCACCAACAACAATAGCATCCATGTTTTGGATAATAGCATCAAAACTTTCCTTTTGGTCGTATGAATTGATCCAAACGCTCATTACAAAAGGTTCTACATCAATTTGAGCGCAGATATCATGAAAAGAGTTTATATAGTTCGTATCCTCTCCACTTGCAGTAGGAATAAAACATAAGTTGGGCCTTTTTTTTCCAGTAGCTTCGGCCATATATTTTAAAAATGGAACTGTATGACGTCCACTACCATAAATGACCAATTGTCTTTGCATTGTTCTACTGTTCTAATTGGTTCCTGTTTTATATAAACTAGTCGCTTCTACCAGAATCGTTACGTTTTTTAGGTCTATTGGTATTTCTATTATTCTTACCTCTAAAGTTAGCATTACCTGATTTATTTCTATTCCCTGAGCTTCTTTGATTTCTTGGTTTTTGTGCAGGTCTGTCGTCTTGCTCTTCTTCCTCGTTACCATCTACGAATTGATGTTCTGGCATTCTTGGAACTTGTTGCTTAATTAGTTTTTCAATATCCCTTAAGTAAGGTCGCTCTTCTCTATCGCAGAAGGAAAGTGCAATACCACTAGCACTAGCACGGCCTGTTCTACCAATACGGTGTACATAGGTTTCTGATACATTTGGTAAATCGTAATTAACCACTAAAGAGAGTTCCTCTACGTCTATACCACGAGCAGCAATATCTGTAGCTACCAATACTTTTAGTTTCCCATCTTTAAAATCTCCTAAAGCTTTCTGTCTCGCTGTTTGAGATTTATTTCCATGAATAGCGGCAGATCTGATGTCCGCTTGAGCTAATTTTTTTACAATTTTATTGGCACCATGCTTGGTTCTGGAGAATACCAATACAGATTCATTTGGTTTTTCTTGAAGTAGATGAACCAATAGTTTAGGTTTATTTCCTTTGCTCACAAAGTAAACCCCTTGCTCTACTTTTTCTGCTGTTGCTTGCTCTGGCTTTATGGTAACGCGTTCAAAGGCTCCTAACATTTTACTAGAAAGCTCAACAATACTTTTTGGCATCGTTGCAGAAAAGAAGAGCGATTGTCTTTTGGGTGGTAGTTTGGCAATAATTTTCTTAATATCATGGATAAAACCCATGTCCAACATCTGATCTGCTTCATCTAATACTACAAACTCTAAATCCCTGAACGTAATAAAACCTTGGTTCATTAGGTCTAAGAGTCTACCTGGAGTTGCGATAATAATATCTACTCCTGCTCGTAAAGCATTTACCTGTTTACCTTGTTTTACCCCACCAAAAATAACTGTATTCTTAAGGCCGGTATGTTTACCATATGCAGTAAAACTCTCTCCAATTTGTATGGCGAGTTCCCGTGTAGGTGTAACCACTAAGGCCTTTACTTTTCGTTTATTTTGACTTAAACTGATACGTTCATATAAGTGATGCAAAATAGGAATACCAAATGCTGCAGTTTTTCCTGTACCTGTTTGCGCTACTCCTAACAAATCTTTCCCCTGTAATAGAATTGGAATAGCCTGTTCTTGAATGGGAGTAGGATGCGTATAGCCTTCTGTTTCTAAGGCTTTTAGAATAGGTTCGGCTAAGCCGAGTTCTTTAAATGTCATAGTTTTTAATAAGCGGCAAAGTTACGGTTATTAAACCTACATGCGAAAAAACAATTGTTGATGTAGTCTAGATAAAAAGTCTAGATAGTACTTAAAGCCAGTTTTATCATATAAATTAGGGCGTACACAACATTTATTAAGAGATTTCATTCCATTCGGCTATTTTTACCTTGTATAAATTTCGATTGTTTAAAATGAATTATAAATCTTTGTTTTATAGTGTAGTATGTTGTCTGTTTACCGCTATGGTTCATGGTCAAGGTGCGGATTTGCCTCCGGTTGTATCAGCTACTGGGGACCAGATTTATTGCCCAAGTGCATCCGTACCAATTGTAGTTTCCATAAGCATAACGGATCCAGATGATACGACAACTTCCGCAGTATACATCCAGATATCCAATGGTTATATTAATGGCGAGGATGTTTTAACACTTACCGGAAGTCACCCAAACATTACTGCAAGCTGGGATGTTATCGAGGGTGAACTTAGTTTAAATGGTCCTGCTACGTATACCGAATTTGAAGCCGCGGTTTTGGAAACTGAGTTTTCTAGTACTTCACCTGCTCCAAGTGGCAATAGGCAATTTTCTATTACTGTTGGAGAACCTAATTTTTTACCTTCTACTCAGCATTATTACGAATTTGTTTCTGCACCAGGTATTTCTTGGACAGCAGCAGAATCGGCGGCAGCTGCACGAACCTATTTTGGGTTACAAGGGTATTTGGTAACACTCACAACACAGGAAGAAGCCGATTTTTCAGGAGCACAAGCTAGTGGTTTTGGTTGGATAGGAGCTACGGATGTAGCTGTTGAAGGTGAATGGCGCTGGGTAACCGGCCCAGAAGCTGGCACTCAATTTTGGCAAGGAAGATCTAATGGAACCGAGTTAACTTTTGCAAACTGGAACGGTGGCGAGCCAAACAATGTAGGACGTAACGGAGAAGATTACGCCCATATTGCAGCAGCATCAGTAATTAGAGGTGGTGCTCCTATTGGTGCTTGGAACGATTTGCCAAATAACGGTGGTGGCGGTGCTTACGCTTCACAAGGGTACGTAGTAGAATATGGTGGTATGCCTGGTGATCCTGTTTTAAATATTTCTGCAACTACAAGTTTAGGCAGGAGTACATGCCATATTATTACCAACAAAAGAATTACATATAGGGTTAAGAAAGACTAACTACGTTAGATTTTTTCACAGACTTGCCGTTGCTGCTTCTGCACAACGTTCGCCATCCATAGCTGCGGATACGATTCCACCTGCATAGCCTCCGCCTTCGCCACAAGGATATAAACCAATAATTTGAGGATGTTCTAAACGTTCATTTCTAGGAATGTTCACTGGAGAAGAAGTTCGTGATTCCACTCCAATAATATTAGCCTCCTCTGTGTAATAACCTTTCATCTTTTTGCCAAATGCACTAAAGCCTTGTCGTAACTTGCTGCCTATCAATTTAGGTAGTAAAGAGTGCATTGGTGCGGATTTCAGACCAGGCTGATAGCTAGTCGGGTTGAGGTCGGTTGATAATTTTCCGTCAACAAAATCTGTTAATCGTTGTGCAGGTGCAGTTTGCGTACGTCCACCTGAAGTAAAAGCTAAGCGTTCTAAATTCTTTTGATATTCCAGACCTTTTAAAGCGCCAAACTTTTCATACTTGTATAAATCTTCATCTACATTTATTTCTACAACAATGCCAGAATTAGCATAAAGGTTATTTCTTTTAGAAGGAGACATGCCGTTTACTACTATCTCACCAGGTGCTGTAGCTGCAGGAACTATGAAACCTCCTGGACACATACAAAAAGAGTAAACACCTCTATTTTTCACTTGCTCTACCAAACTATACGCAGCTGCAGGTAGCAACTCGTTTCGGTCACCGCTGCAATGGTATTGGATAGCATCTATAATATGTTGTGGGTGTTCTACTCGTACGCCCATTGCAAATGATTTTGCTTTTAAGGCAATATCTTTTTGATGAAGCAGTTCAAAAATATCTCGTGCAGAATGGCCTGTGGCTAGTATCACACGATGCACATCCATCTCCGTTCCGTTTTGTAATACAATAGTTTTTAGTTGATTATTGGTAATTATAAAATCAACCACTTTGGTGTTAAAATGAACTTCACCACCATATTCCAAAATAGTTTCACGCATATTTTGGACAATCCTCGGAAGCTTGTTGGTGCCAATATGAGGATGGGCGTCTACTAATATTTCTTCTGTAGCGCCATGATGAACAAGACTTTCAAAAATACGTCTAACATCACCACGCTTTAAACTTCTTGTGTATAGCTTACCGTCTGAATAGGTACCTGCACCTCCTTCTCCAAAACAGTAGTTGGAGTCTTCACCTACGATATGATCTTGGTTAATAGCTTTTAAATCTCGTCTTCTATCTTGAACGTTTTTCCCACGTTCAAGGACTATGGGCTTATAACCTAATTCTAAACAACGTAGTGCTGCCCACATGCCAGCGGGACCAAAACCAATAATGTGAACAGGTTTGGCATTCGATACATCTTTATAATCAAAAGTGTATTCCTTTGTTTTAGGCATAGGTTCATTTATATACACTTCTAATTTATAGTTGAAGTATATACTAGGTTTTCTAGCATCAATAGACTTTCGTTGCACTTTGATTTGAATGTTCTCTTCAGGAACTCCTAAGTATTTGGCAGTTTTTGCTTTGAGGCCTAATTGTGCTTCTTCTTTTAAACTTACCCGTAATTGGATGTTTCTAACCATAGGGCAAAATTACTGCATTTATAGGTAATTCTGTTTTACAATGATGGTTTCAAATGATAAAATAAGATAGACCGAGGTTCTTGTTGTTTTATGCTCTTCATATTAAGAGGAATTTTCTAATGTTTGGCCTATAGTATACAGCCTGTCATTAGATTTTCACAGTTCAGTCATTCTTTTTATAAAAAGGATCTAGATACCTGCAACTTTATATTCAATGTAAAATGTCTAACCTGATTACAAATTATCATAATGAAAAAATCAATCATAATTTTAGCCGTATTATGTACTACAATCACAATTGCCCAAGACGGGTATACGAAGGGAATGCAAAAAGCATTTCAGTTGTGGGGAGAAGGAAAAACCGTAGATGCTTCTAATATGTTTGAACGCATAGCGAATGCCGAAAGTGATAATTGGTTGCCATACTACTACGTGTCTTCTATTAATACAATTGCTTCATTTGGAGAAAAGGATAAAGAAAAATTAACCCAACAATTAGGGAAGGCTCAGGACTTTATTGATCTTGCTCGACAAAGCGCTCCAAATAACGCGGAAATAATGGTACAGCAGGCCATGATATATACCGCTTGGATTTCTTTTGATGGTGCAAGCTACGGTATGACACTTTCTGGTAAGGTTGCAGCACTTTATGCACAAGCATTAGAATTGTCACCTGAGAATCCTAGAGTAGTGTTTTCAAGGGCAGAATGGGATATGGGGTCTGCAAGGTACTTTGGAAAGGATACAGCACCCTACTGTAAAGATGTAGAACGTTCCTTAGAACTTTTTGATACCTTTAAGGCAGAATCAGCTTTTCACCCAAATTGGGGGAGAGAAAGAGCAGAAGAGATTGTAAAAAATTGTAATTAAATGAGTTGGAATAGATTTTTTAAAGAGCTATTGCGTGCGTTTCTAGTAGGAACCATCATATTCATTGGTTTTATAGTTTACTATTTTTTTACCAGCGATACTAGTCTAGATTATATTTTAGATAATTTTTGGAGAGAGTATTTTGAAAACCTTTTATTTTCTATAATTCTCTATATGGTAAATGCCTTTTGGTTTATTTACCTCCTGCAAAAATTCAATAACTTCATTTATAATGTTAGGCGCATGACCATAGCTGTTACAGGTAATGTGGTGGTCTCTGTTATTGGTGTTTTTATATGTAGATTTATTTTGTTGGTAGGTTTTTACGATAGGTCTATCCCTGAATTTATCACCAATGAAACGTGGGGTTCATACCTCCAACCTATGGTTTTTGCTTTAGGAATTTCCTTACTTTTTTATGCAATTTGGTATGGTAAATACAAGCAAGAGAATAAGGTAAAAGAACAAAAGGTAATAGCTAGTACTGCGTCTGCAAAGTTTGATGCTTTAAAAAACCAATTAGACCCGCACTTTCTTTTTAATAGCCTTAATGTACTTACTAGTTTAATAGAAGAAGATCCTTACCAAGCCCAAAAGTTTACTACTTCTCTTTCTAAAGTGTATAGGTATGTATTAGAGCAAAAGAATAAGGACTTAGTTTCTGTTGATGAGGAACTACAGTTTGCTAAAACCTATGTAAGGCTTTTAAAAATGCGTTTTGAGGATAGCATTATTTTTGATGTTCCAGAGGCGTCTAAAAATCCAGAAGCTAAAATTGTTCCTTTATCACTGCAATTACTGCTAGAAAATGCGGTAAAACATAACATTGTAACATCTAAGAAGCCTTTACATATTAAAGTCGAGGAAATTGATGATATGCTGGTTGTGAGTAATAATTTACAGGAAAAACAGGTTGTAAAAAAGAGTACTGGTGTTGGTTTGCAAAACATTAGGCAGCGGTATGACATTCTTACAGATAAAGAAGTAAGAATAGAAAAAACGGCTTCATTCTTTAATGTGTATCTACCAATGCTTTCCCAGAGAACATCAGTTGTAGAAACACAAGAATCATATATAGAGGACAAGCGTTACGAGAAGGCTAAGGAACGTGTAGATGCTATTAAGGGTTTTTACGGGAATCTAACTTCATATCTCATTGTCATCCCTATACTAGCCTTTATTAATTATCGTACTACAAGTTTTGCATGGTTCATTTTCCCCGCTCTAGGATGGGGATTTGGTGTGCTAGGTCATGGGCTACAAGCATTTGGTTATAACCCTATTTTTGGTAGGTCATGGGAAGAACGAAAAATAAAAAAATACATGGAGGATGATAGTTTTTAAGCTAATTTCTCATTTCATAAGTTCATCTAAACCTAGTTTAACAATTCATCCTTAATATAATACAGTTGGGTATTTCATTTTTTAAATTACAGTCTTTCTTTCGCAAATTTGATATATCAAAAAGAATAAAAGATTAATTTAAAAACAATAAAAATGGAGACTCAAGATTTAAACACAAGTATCAAGTATCAACAAGCAAAAGAAAAAGTAGAAGCGATTAAAGGATTTTATGGTAATCTTCTTGCCTACGCTATAGTAATTCCTATTTTGGCTTTTATTAACTACAATACCACAAGCTTTGCTTGGTTTTTGTTTCCAGCATTAGGATGGGGATTTGGTCTTGTAATGCACGGATTTGGTGCATATGGTTATAACCCTTTCTTTGGTAAAGACTGGGAAGAGCGCAAAATAAAAGAGTACATGCAAAACTCGTAATTAGAAAAATCATGGAAAACACAGAACAAAATAATAAATATTTTAGAGCAAGAGAAAGAGTAGCTACGCTTAAAAAATTCTATGCTAAAGTTAGTTCAGGTTTAGTGGCAATAGCCATTACGGGTGGTATTAATTACTATCTCAATGAATGGGAGAATCCATGGTTTTTATGGGTAGTCTTTGGAGTTGGCATAGGTATATTTTTTAGAGCTATCAAAATCTTTAATTTAAACCCATTTATGGGCAAAGATTGGGAAGAGCGTAAGATTAAGGAATTCATAAAAGAAGATGAAAAACAACAGAAATGGAACTAAACGAAATCAATAAGACAGATAAGATGATACGCGCAAAGAAGCACGTAGATGAATTAAAGGGTTTTTATATACATCTTCTTGTATATGTACTGGTAAATATTTTTATTACTACCGTAACGGTTATAGCAAGGGTAAACGGGGGTGAAAGTTTTGGAGAAGCCTTTTTTAGTTTTGCTTCTTTTTCAACGGCTATATTTTGGGGTATTGGTCTTGCTTTTCATGCAGCTAAAGTATATAGCTTTAGTCCCTTCTTTAGTAAGGACTGGGAAGAGCGTCAAATTCAAAAGTATATTGAAAAGGATAAAAAAGAAGCAGAAAAATATAGGTAAGCAATAATCCAACCAATAAAAAAACATATGAAAATTCCTAACTTGTCAAAATATGAGAGAGCGCAGTTGAAAGTGGATTCAATAAGAGGTTTTTATAATCATTTATCACTTTTTGTAATAGTAAACATCCTATTGTATCTGTTGCGAGATAAATTTACTTTTATAATCTTGAATGAAGGTGCCTTAGGTAATCCTAAATTTTTAGAATGGATTGATTGGAATGTATTTGGAACCACTATTATTTGGAGTGTTGTACTCATTGTGCATGCTATTACGGTCTTGGGTAATTTTAAGCAATTCCGAAAAGAATGGGAGGAAAGACATATTCAGAAGTACATGAATGAAAATGCCGACTAAGACACTAAGGATTTAAAAAGTAAGAACAAGAAAAATCAACTCATGAGAACGATAATCATAGAAGACGAAAAACCAGCAGCAAGAAGATTAAATAGA
>CALHVP010000194.1 GCA_938038975.1 uncultured Maribacter sp.
TTGGAGCGATGGCACAATCAAAAACAGTGAAAGGCATTGTATCCCAAGACGGAATTCCGCTATCCGGTGTAACCGTAACGGTATCCGATTCTGAAGCATCATTAAAAAGTTCTAAAGATGGTGTGTATAAAGTAAAGGCTAATGTAGGAGACGTTATCACTTATACATATCCGGGTATGAAAACCTTTGATATAATTGTGGAAGATGTAACAAATACATTAAACATTGGTATGGCTTATAATATTACCGAGTTAGATGAGGTTGTGGTTCGTAAAAATAAATTAAAAGACAGAGTATTTAGTTCACGTGATTACGATGAAAATAAAACGTTCTTAAAAACAACATTTGGAACAGTAGATTTGGCAAAATGGCCAACCGTTGTCCGTTTTTTAGATGGGGATAGAATAGCACCTGGAAATCTATGTATTATAGATGTATTTAAAATGTATTTCCCTGGAGCTAACGTAGACGGTAGCTGTTTTGGAAAGTCAAGTGAGATATATTTTCAAGATTCAGCGATTAGAACGGATATGACTAGTCAAACTACTATTTATGATGTAGACGGAGTTATTTTTACAGAGGCGCCGTTATGGTTAAACCCAAGAACTATTAAGCGTATGGCATTCTTGTCTGGAGGCGGTGGTGCTGCGCAATATGGAGCTTTGGGAGGTGCCATCGTAATTAATACAGAGAATTCGTATTATGGAGAAGACAAAAATTTGAACCCTAATTACGATAGAGCAAAGCTTACTAATAATATCTACCAGAACGACGCTGTTGCCTCGGGTAAGACAATGGATAAAAATTCCATCTATTTGACACAATTGTTAAATGCCAAGAACTTAGACGATGTAAAGGTTGTTTACGAGTCTAACTCAAAATTAGTTGCAAATTCTTATCACTTTGTGTTAGATGCAATGCAGTATTTTATGGATACACACAAGGATTTTGATTATGCGCAGACTATATTGGAAAACAACTATGCTGTTTTTGAAACAAATCCAGTAGCATTAAAATCATTAGCCTATTTATATGATGTAGCTAATTTAACCGAATCTGCTAACCAGGTATACAAGGATATATTTATGTTACGTCCTTCATATGGGCAATCTTATTTAGATTTAGCAGATAGCTATAGAGATATGGGAGCATACAGAAAGTCTGCTGCAATGTTCTCAAGATTAGATTATTTGAAGGATCAGGAGTTCCTAAAAACGAGTGAAACGTTCACTAATATTACAGATAGAGAATTTAATAATCTAATTGCTCTAAAAGGATCTAAAGTAGTATCTGATAATAATCCGAAGCCAGTTATTATGGAAGAGGATTTTAAAGGAACACGATTGGTATTCGAATGGGCAGATAGTGAAGCAGAATTTGATATCCAATTTGTAAACCCGGAAAATAGATATGAAATTTGGAATCATTCTCTAGCAAAAAATCAAGAGCGAATCACCGAAGGAAAAACAGTAGGATATAACACGCAAGAGTATTTTATTGATGATGCTTTAAAAGGTACATGGCAGGTTAATATGACGTATTTAGGAAATAAAACCCTAACTCCTTCTTACGTTAAAGCTACAGTTTACCATAATTATGGTAGTGCTTCTCAACGTAAAGAGAGTACTTTGTTTAAATTACAGAAGGAAAATATGAATCAGAATTTATTAAGAATTGAAAATAGTTCCTTTATTGTTTCTAGATAAGTTATATATAAAAATCCTGACCTTTTGTTTCTTCGTTTGCGCGATAGGAGCTCAGGGTCAGGATTATTTTACAGGCACAATGGTAGATGCCATTACAGATGAACCCTTGCCCTATGTAAATATTGGTGTCCTTAATATGGGTTTGGGAACTGTAAGTAACGAGGACGGTAAGTTTATACTTAAAATTTCAAAAGAAAAGCATTGGTCAGAAACGATACAATTTTCAAGTATTGGCTATACCACAGTTACGATGCCAGTTCAGGATTTAATTTTTGATGAAAACGCATTTCTAAATATAGAACTACAACCTAAAGTTGAGGTTTTGGAAGGTATTGTACTTACCAGTAAAGGCCAGTTAAAACCGTATCCTGAAATTGTTGGTTTTGACACAAGCGTAAAAGGCAGTTATGGTTACTGGAATAAAGATATTGCACTCGGTGGTGAATTAGCTACTAAAATACCAGTTAGAAAGGGTCCTAGGAAATTAAGAAGACTATCATTTACTGTGGTAGAAAAAGCATCTGATAGCGTATTAGTGCGCGTTAATGTGTATAACCAGGCCGCTGGGTTTCCTAAAGAAAATCTTGTTAAAGATAATATTATACTAACCTTAAATACGGTTGGTGTTAATAATGTAGATTTAACTCCTTATGATATAGAAGTTACTAATGACTTTATCTTGAGTTTAGAATTACTACAGGTTTACGGAGATAAGATTGACTTGGTGCTACTGGCCTCAGAAAGGACAGGAGAATCGTATAAAAGATATGCTAGCCAGGACAAATGGGAATCTATTTATGGTTCTGCAATGGCATATGTTTTAGATACGGACTATTATAGTCTGCCAAAGGGAAGATATAAGAAGCGCGAGGGACGAAAAAACAGGACTGTTTCTGGTTATATTTTCAAACGTGGACGCGGAGTTGCAAATGTTGCAATCCTTAATGAGACTACGAAAGAACGCGTGCTTACGGATGCTAAGGGTAAATACATGATAGAAGCTGAGACCAATGATATGCTACGATTCATTGTTTCAGAGAAAAATAAGCAACGTAGAAGAGTAGATAAAGAGCAAACTATTAATTTATCTCTTTAAATACGCTCAAACCAACTGTTGATAAAGCGCTTCCAATTACTACACCTGTAAAACACCCATATTAAACTGTTTTTCTATTGGTGCATGATCAGCTGCCTCAATTCCCATAGAAATCCATTTACGCGTATCTAAAGGGTCTATAACCCCATCTGTCCAGAGTCTAGATGCTGCATAATAAGGAGACACCTGGTCATCATATCGTTGTTTTATTTTATCAAATAATTCTTTTTCTTTTTCTTTTGTAATGGTTTCCCCTTTCTTTTTTAGAGAAGCGGTTTCAATTTGCAGCAATACTTTAGCTGCGGAATTACCACTCATTACTGCCAATTCTGCACTAGGCCATGCTACAATAAGCCTTGGGTCATACGCTTTTCCACACATGGCATAGTTACCTGCGCCATAACTGTTACCTATGACGATGGTAAATTTTGGAACCACAGAATTACTTACTGCATTTACCATTTTTGCACCATCTTTAATAATGCCTCCATGCTCACTTTTGCTACCTACCATGAAACCTGTTACATCTTGAAGAAATACTAAAGGAATTTTTTTCTGATTGCAATTCGCGATAAAGCGAGTTGCCTTGTCTGCTGAGTCTGAGTAAATGACACCACCAAACTGCATTTCTCCTTTCTTAGTTTTAACTACTTTCCTCTGGTTAGCAACAATACCTACTGCCCATCCATCAATCCTAGCATAACCAGTAAGAATACTTTGTCCATAACCATCTTTATAGGCTTCAAACTCAGAATTATCTACTAAACGCTTAATAATTTCCATCATATCATACTGCTCTGATCTAGATCCCGGCAGTATACCGTAAATATCCTCTGGATTTTCTTTAGGCTTTTCTGTCTCAATTCTATTATAGCCAGCTTTGGTGAAGTCTCCAATTTTGCCCATTATATTTTTAATGGTATCCAATGCAGCTGCATCGTCTTTTGCCTTATAATCTGTAACACCACTAATTTCGCAATGTGTAGAAGCCCCACCAAGGGTCT
This sequence comes from uncultured Maribacter sp., assembly GCA_938038975.1. Classification (GTDB taxonomy): domain Bacteria; phylum Bacteroidota; class Bacteroidia; order Flavobacteriales; family Flavobacteriaceae; genus Maribacter. The sequence goes on from CALHVP010000194.1 coordinate 3,807, forward strand.
CATTGTCTATACTTTCTCCAATGGCCGCTTTTACAAGATAGCTTCCTGCAAGAAAGATACTTCCAGTTTTATCTACGATCAGTGCTTCGTCACTCATTATTGGTAAATAAGCACCACCGGCGACACAACTTCCCATTACTGCAGAAATCTGTGTGATGCCCATACTACTCATAATTGCATTATTTCTAAAGATGCGTCCAAAATGTTCTTTATCTGGGAAGATTTCATCTTGCATAGGTAAATACACTCCAGCACTATCTACCAAATATATTATGGGAAGTCTATTTTCTATAGCAATCTCTTGAGCTCTTAAGTTCTTTTTTGCAGTTATAGGAAACCAAGCTCCCGCTTTAACCGTAGCATCATTTGCAACAACTAAACATTGCTTACCAGCTACATACCCCATTTTAATTACTACGCCACCAGATGGGCAACCACCGTGTTCCTCGTACATACCCTCTCCAACGAAAGCGCCAATTTCTATTCGTTCAGCTTTCTTATCTAATAGATAGTCTATCCGTTCTCTTGCCGTCATTTTCCCTTTAGCATGCTGCTTTTCAATTTTAGCTTTTCCACCACCTAAGGCTACTTTGGCAAGCCTTTTCTTTAGCTCGGAAAGCATCAATTTATTTACATCTTCGTTTTGGTTGAACTTGATATCCATTACGTTTCTTTCGATTTATACCCTAAAGATAAGGAGTAAAATTGAGTACATTTGAATAAACCTAAATAACAATAAGATTATGGTACGGTGGGGAATAGTTGGCGCGGGTAATATTGCGCATACCTTTGCGAAAGACCTAGCGCTGGTGGAAGGTAATCGTTTAACTGCGGTGGCTTCTAGAAGCTTAGAAAAAGCAACGGAATTTGCAAATACATATGGTGCTGAAAATTCATTTGGGGATTATGATGCACTTTTTAAAAGTGATACTGTAGATGTCGTTTATATAGCTACACCGCATACCTCACATGCAGATTTGAGTATAAGAGCAATGGATTACAAAAAGCATGTGCTTTGTGAGAAGCCTATGGGAATAAACAGTGGCGAAGTTCGTAAGATGCTCCAGAAAGCAAAGGAAAATAATGTATTTCTGATGGAAGCTTTATGGACTCGATTTAACCCTACGATAAGAAAAGTAAAACAGCTTATTGATCAGGGCACCATAGGTAAAACAGCGTATTTAAAGGCTGATTTTGCTTTTTATGGATTGGATAGAGATGAGCAAGGACGAATATTAAATCCAGATTTAGCCGGTGGGTCAGTTTTGGATATTGGTATTTACCCTATTTTCTTATCCTATTTAATTTTAGGGATACCTAACAAAATTACCGCTACTTCAAAATTTCATAGTACGGGAGTAGAAGTGCAGACTGCAATGATTTTTGAATATGAAGCTGCCCATTCGCTATTGTTTAGTGGGTTGGCATCAAATTCAGAAATGAAAGCAGAGATATCTGGAAGTAAAGGAACAGTCTTTATAAATTCTAGATGGCATGAAGCCTCTTCGTATGTGCTCGATAAAGATGGTACTTCTGAACAAATAGAAGTAGGAAAGAAAGGAAAGGGATACACATATGAAATTGAAGAGGTTTCAAAATGTATCAACGAAGGCAAGTTAGAAAGTGCATTGTGGAGTCACCAAAATACAATTGATTTATGCTCATTGTTAGACGCAGTGAGGGAACAAGCTGGTATTCGATTTCCATTTGAGTCATAAAATCGATTGAATTATAGCTAATAATTTTTATAAATTACCGATATTTGAAGTTACCACTAACCAAAATGAAAGAATATGGGAATGAATAAGAATACGGTATTGGCTTGGGCTACATTTATAATGATATTGGTAGGATTAGCACTTATAGCACTTGGTGCTTTTAGATATGATGATGTTGCCGGTTGGGGTTTTGCCTCCGTAGGGATAGGCTTTTTTGCCATTGCTTGGGTTTTTAATGCATTAAAAGGAAGGGTTTAAAATTCAAACACAAGTGTCAAATACAAGTTCAAATACAAATACAAGTTTAAATTATGATTTTGACTGAGGCTTAAGCTTATTTTTTTTTTAATTCTGTCTATCAACTATCAACTATCAACTAACATCTAATTTTTATGTCCGACGATAAAAAAGTCATTTTCTCCATGTCTGGAGTCACTAAGACATTCAAGACTGCGAACACTCCAGTTCTTAAAAACATATACTTAAGTTTTTTCTATGGTGCCAAAATTGGTATCCTTGGTCTAAACGGTTCGGGTAAATCTACCTTATTAAAAATCATTGCTGGAGTTGATAAAGACTTCCAAGGTGATGTTGTTTTTTCTCCAGGATACAATGTGGGCTATTTGGAACAAGAGCCGCAATTGGATGAAGAAAAGACGGTATTAGAAGTGGTTAAAGAAGGGGTTGCAGAAACCGTTGCTATTCTAGACGAGTACAATAAAATAAACGACATGTTTGGCTTGCCAGAGGTTTATGAGGATGCAGATAAAATGCAAAAACTCATGGATAAGCAAGCTGTGTTGCAGGATCAAATAGATGCTTCTAACGCTTGGGAATTAGATACCAAGCTAAACATAGCTATGGATGCGCTACGTACACCGGAGCCAGACAAGAAGATTGGAGTGCTTTCTGGTGGAGAAAGAAGAAGGGTGGCTTTGTGCAGGTTGCTACTCCAAGAACCAGAAATATTACTATTAGATGAACCTACGAACCACTTAGATGCGGAATCTGTTCATTGGTTGGAGCATCATTTAGCACAGTACAAAGGAACTGTAATAGCCGTAACTCACGATAGATACTTCTTGGATAACGTAGCTGGCTGGATTTTAGAATTAGATAGGGGAGAGGGTATTCCTTGGAAAGGGAATTACTCTTCTTGGTTGGATCAAAAATCCCAACGTATGGCTAAAGAAAGCAAAACAGCTTCTAAACGTCAGAAAACCTTAGAACGTGAGTTGGAATGGGTGCGCCAAGGCGCTAAGGGTAGGCAAACCAAGCAAAAGGCACGTCTTAAGAATTATGATAAATTAATGAGCCAAGACCAAAAACAGCTCGATGAGAATTTGGAAATTTATATTCCAAATGGGCCACGTTTAGGTACTAATGTTATTGAGGCTAAAGGAGTAAGTAAGGCTTTTGGAGATAAATTATTGTATGAAGATTTAAATTTCATGTTACCACAAGCTGGTATAGTTGGTGTTATTGGACCTAACGGTGCTGGTAAAACAACTATTTTTAGAATGGTAATGGGCGAAGAGAAACCCGATAAAGGAGAGTTCGTTGTTGGTGACACCGCTAAAATTGCCTACGTAGATCAAAGTCATTCGAATATTGATTTAGAAAAGACCATTTGGCAGAATTTTAGTGATGAGCAGGAACTGGTAATGATGGGAGGCCGTCAAGTAAATTCAAGGGCGTACTTAAGTAGATTTAATTTTTCTGGTAGTGAGCAGAATAAAAAAGTATCCATGCTTTCTGGTGGTGAGCGTAACCGCTTACATTTAGCCATGACGCTAAAAGAAGAAGGAAACGTTTTGCTATTGGATGAGCCTACGAACGACTTGGATGTAAATACCTTACGTGCTTTGGAAGAAGGTTTGGAAAGCTTTGCCGGTTGTGCTGTAGTTATTTCGCATGATAGATGGTTCCTAGATAGGGTGTGTACTCATATCTTGGCGTTTGAGGGTGATTCACAAGTGTATTTCTTTGAAGGTTCATTCTCAGATTACGAGGAAAATAGGAAAAAACGATTGGGTGCCGATATTATGCCCACACGTATCAAATACAAGAAATTGATTAGATAAGTTTAAAAGATACAGTTATTAAAAAAGCCCTTGATTAGTTATCAAGGGCTTTTTTTATAATAGATAATCACTTAAGATTGTAGACTAGTATTCATCATTTGGATACCAATCCATTTGAACAACTTTGATATTTGGATTTTCCTTATTCACTAGGTCTCTAAATTTAGATACATCGCTTACATCTGGTCTTCCTCTGTAATGATAAGGGTACACTTCTTTTGGTGTAAATTCTAGAACTGCAGATGCTGCACTTTCTTCAGTCATTGTATAGGGGAGGTTCATACAAATAAAAGCCATATCAATATCCTGCAGTGCTCTCATTTCAGGAATATCCTCTGTATCGCCAGAGAAGTACAGTCGTTTGCCATCTATGTTCAATACATAACCGTTACCACGTCCTTTTTCGTGAAACTTTAAAGCTTCTTCTCTTAAATTGTACATGGGTATAGCTTCTACAAGTATTCCAAAACGTTCTTTAGATGCTCCATTTTCAAGAACATCTAATTGAGGCGTAAAGGCATCTGGTATTTTATCAGCCACAGCTTGTGGTACTATTATTTTAGACTTCGAGGTATCTAATTCTTCTATCGTTTCTAAACTAAAATGATCTCCATGTATATCTGTTATTAAAATTAAATCAGGTGTGTTTTGCCCTTCAAAAGCAGCACTGCCACCAACAGGATCTATATAAATAGTAAGGTCGTTCCATTCTAGCACTGCGGTAGCATGAGCTATGGGTATTATTTTTATTGGTTTAGAGCTAACTGGAATTTCAAGCTCCGAAATATCCTTTTCTAGGGATGAGGAAGATTTTGTTTGTTCCTTACAGCTGCTTATTAATATACATCCAAGTAGTGCCCATCTTATTGTATTCATATCATCTTAATTTTAATAGTATTTATATTAAATCGTTTTTTATCAATTTAAACTCAGCTCCATTTTTACATCACTTCTAGCATAAGGTAGTTCCTTTTCTAATGCAATATCTTTAAAGCCATACTTCCTATATATATGTAAAGCGGTAGGTAGCTTTGTGCTTGAATAGAGTAGGATACCTTTCCAATGATGTTCTTTTGCAAAATCTATGGCATAAGATAGTAGCTGTTTTCCAATACCTTTTCCTTGATACTTTTGATTTACAGCCATTTTCCCTAATTCAAAATAACCTTTCTTATGAGGTATGAATGAAAAACACCCAACAATAACGTTTTTATATTCAGCCATAAAAATATATCCTCCAATAGCGAGGATAGTGTTTTCACAATCATTTAAAAGATTTTCATCCTTTGCCTCTACGAAGAAGTATTTCTCTAACCATGCGATGTTTAAGTTTTTAAAATCAGTAGCATGATTAGATTGATATGGGATTATGTTAACTGTCATAGAGGAGTTACTTACTCTTTATCGTTAAAGTTAGACCATTCAACGGATTAGCATGAAATTGATTCTCTTTTTTAACATAAAAAATCCAAAAATTGATTCTGTGCGTATATAGGAGGATAGAAATAATTACTTTTATCAAAACCAAAAAAAAGAACAATTTAATAGTACATTATGACTGAAACAAAAAATAACAATGGCTTAAAGGTATTAGCTGCATTACTAGGTGTAGTGCTTTTAGGTGTGATCATTTACACAGTAAGTCTTTATCAAGATAAGAAAAAGACGGAAGCCGACCTTACTACTGAAAAGGAATTGGTAGTTGAAGATTTGAATAGTTTAAAATCTGAATACGACAAGGCAATTCTAGAAAGTAATGCAACCAATGAGGAATTGGTTTCTGCAAGAGATAATATCGCAAGATATATCGATTCAGTTAAGACAATGAAAACAGATATTTCATCTTTGTCTAAATACAGAAGACAAGTTGGTGTTTTGAAAGCTGAAAGATCAAAATTATTAAAGCAAGTAGATTCTTTAACAAAATCTAATACTATGATTGCTATGCAACGTGATAGCACTTATGTAGAGTTAGAAAAGCAAACTGTATTTAATGATTCTTTAGTGGTACAAAACACAAGTTTAGCTCAGGCAGTTGAAAGAGGTTCAGCTTTAAATCTTACCAAGATTAATGTTGATGCTGTAAGAGAGCGTAACAACGGTAAATTAGTATCTGTTACTAGAGCTAGGTCTACAGAAAAATTTAAAATTTGCTTTACTGTTGCGGATAACGTAATTGCAGAAGCAGGTGACCGTGAGTTTTATTTAGAAGCTTTAGATCCACAAGGAAACGTTGTTGGTCAAAGTATGTCTAAGACAAATGAAAACGGAGCGTCTATAACCTATACTAAAGCTACTAGTTTCTATTTTGAAAATAAAACCTTGGATATTTGTGACTACGTAAACAAGCCTTCAGGAGATTTTCAAAAAGGAGAGTATATGGTAAACGTATATGACGATAAACTTACTTTGCTAGGAACGTCACAGTTTATTTTAAAATAAAAAACACTATCCTATCAATAAGAAAGGGACGTTCCATTGGAACGTCCCTTTTTCTTTTTCAGTTAAATCCTCTTTACTTAAGACCTCCAACCATTTCTTCTGGTTTTACCCAAGCATCATACTCATCAGCTGTTACGTAACCTAAGTTGATTGCTTCTTCTTTTAACGTAGTTCCGTTTTCATGAGCGGTATTGGCTATTTCTGCCGCCTTATAATAACCAATCTTGGTATTTAATGCAGTTACAAGCATTAAGGAATTATTTAATAATTGCTTGATAACTTGATGGTTTGGCTCTATTCCTGTAGCGCAATTCTCATCAAAGCTTTTACAGGAATCACCTAGTAATTGTGCTGATTGAAGAATGTTGGCAGCCATCATTGGTTTAAAGACATTTAGCTCATAATGCCCTTGAGTACCGCCAATTGTTACGGCTACATCATTACCCATAACCTGTGCGCAAACCATTGTCAATGCTTCACATTGGGTAGGATTTACTTTCCCAGGCATAATAGAACTTCCTGGCTCATTGGCTGGGATTATGATTTCTCCAATTCCAGAACGAGGACCAGAGGCCATCATTCGAATATCATTTGCAATTTTATTAAGAGAAACAGCTAATTGCTTTAGCGCTCCATGACTCTCAACAATTGCATCGTGTGCGGCTAATGCTTCAAATTTGTTCTCAGCTGTAATAAAAGGTAATCCAGAGAACTCAGCTATATATTTTGCAACCAGTACATCATATCCTTTTGGTGTATTTAATCCTGTTCCTACCGCAGTACCTCCTAATGCAAGCTGCTTTAGGTGGTCTAAGGTGTTATTTAAGGCTTTTAAGCCATGGTCTAGTTGCGAAACATAGCCAGAAAACTCTTGACCTAGCGTTAGGGGAGTGGCATCCATTAAATGCGTTCTACCTATTTTTACTACGGTATGAAATTCTGTCGCTTTTTTATGCAATGTGTTGCGCAATTGAGTAATACCAGGAATGGTTACGTCAATAAGCTTTTTATAAGCTGCAATATGCATACCCGTTGGAAAGGTGTCGTTTGAGGATTGTGATTTGTTCACATCATCATTAGGCTGTATGGTTTTTTCACCTTCACCTATTTTATGTCCGGCTATTTCATGAGCACGATTTGCAATCACTTCATTTACATTCATATTGCTTTGGGTGCCAGAACCAGTTTGCCAAATGACTAAAGGAAATTGATCATCGAATTTACCTTCGAGAATTTCATCACATACTTGTGCAATTAAATCTCGTTTGCTTTCGGCTAAAACACCTAGTTCGCAATTGGTAAAAGCCGCAGCTTTTTTTAAGTATGCAAAACCGTAAACGATATCTAAGGGCATTGAGCCAGCTGGTCCAATTTTAAAATTATTTCTTGAACGTTCCGTCTGTGCTCCCCAATATTTATCACTAGGGACTTGTACTTCGCCCATGGTATCTTTTTCAATTCTATAAGCCATAATTTTTTATTTTAATTATATAAACTAGTTTGTGCTACTTTTTTCTATTTGCTTTGGTTCATAAAAAAACCAGTTTAATACGTTTTGAAGGTGTTTGTAACAAATTTAAGACATAGCTTCTTAGCTAGAAATAAAGGAAAGGAATAAATTAAATAAAAGACCAGTGTTAAATTCATAAATTAAATTTAAATATAGCTTGCAAAAAATAATACGATTATGGTATCTTTGTAACTTATACCCGTTATGATATGTTTGATTTTGACCAATATTTAGGATTTTTAGCTTTCTTGACTATTTTAACCATAGGTTTCTGGTTAATGATATTTTTATTGGTGTTCGTTGTACCTTACTGGTTAGGCGGCAACATAATGGAACTTTTAAAGGAAAAACGAGAAGCTAAAAAGGCTAAAAGAGAAGCATAAAAAAAGAAGCCATATGGGCTTCTTTTTTGTTTTATGCTAAAGAGCGTTTCTTTGTTGTCTAAAAAGGTCTCAGATTCTTATATATTGTTTTCTTCTATTATCTAATTCATAATTATGTAGCAAGACAGCCAAATCTAAAGTACTAGTAATCTGTATTTATTGGTTTTCTTTTTCCTTTTCTTTCTTTTTCTTTTTTTTGGCTTTCTTTTTTTTCTTGATAGTTTTTGCAACTCCATTGCTCTGTAAATCTACAAAAGCACTATATTTTTCTGGAGGAAGGCTTGCTTGAAGCTCTTCTGTTTGTCTCTCGTTAATTTTTTGAAATCCTTCCCTCATTTTTTCAGGAGGTAATTTTAAAATTTGCATCTCTATACGTTCTTGAACATATTTTTTTAGGATAGAGGCCATTACTGCAACTTCAAAATCGTTTAAATCCAAAGCCTCTGTAATAGAAGGCATTTGTTCATCAACCATTTGAGCAGCGGTTTTAGGATCTTCTTTTTCGGGCGCCTCTTGCGTTCTTGGAATTGCGCTTTGACGATTAAAAGCTCCTCTAGTATTACCTCTGTTACCAAACTGTCCATAAAATTCTGTACCTATGAATAGTATACATAGCGTAAGAATAAATTTAAGGTTAAAATATTTAGTTTTGTGTTTCATTAGAATTGATTGTAAAATTAAAATGTACTACAAGAAGCTTTAGCTTCCAACTAGATCAAAATTTTATAGTTTAGGCAAATATCAACATTCATTTTAAAAAATTGGTAATATTTTCAGTTGGTCTTCCTATCACTGCTTTTCCACTAGCCATAACTATAGGCCTTTCAATTAGTTTAGGGTAGGCAATCATAGCATCTAATATAGCTTCGTCTGAAAGTAATCTGTTCCTGAACTTTTCTTTCCAAATAGCTTCATTTTTACGAACTAAATTTTCTGGTGTAATTCCTAGGCAATCTATAACTTCTCTTAGTTCTTCTTTGCTAGGCACTTCTTCCAAATACTTAACTATCTCAAATTCCTTGCCAGAATTTTCTAAAACAGAAAGACCGTCTCTTGATTTTTTGCATCTTGGATTATGATATATTTTAATCATTTCTTTAGTTTAAAATAAAGGCTATTGGTTCTAATCTAAATTTCTTTCCTTATCCGAAAAAGTAGATTCCTAATTGATGCTATACTTTGAAACTACTCTTCATCTTTTTGTCCCATCATCATAAGATACGCTTTTAAAAATCGATCGATATCTCCGTCCATAACGGCATCCACATTACCGGTCTCCTCAGCTGTTCTCACATCCTTTACTAACTTATAAGGATGCATAACATAATTTCGAATTTGTGAACCCCATTCAATTTTCATTTTGGAGGACTCTATTTCTTGTCTTGCTTCCATTTTTTTACGCAACTCTATCTCATATAATTGTGATTTCAACATTTTCATGGCTGTAGCCCTGTTGTCATGCTGACTTCTAGAATCTGAACAAGATATTTGTATGCCAGAGGGGTGGTGCGTAAGTTGTACTTTGGTTTCAACTTTGTTTACGTTTTGTCCTCCGGCACCGCTTGATCTTGCTGTAGTGATGGTAATATCTGCTGGGTTTATATCTACCTCTATACTATCATCTACCAAAGGATAAACATAAACAGATACAAAAGAGGTGTGTCTTTTTGCATTACTATCAAAAGGAGAGATACGTACTAATCTGTGTACCCCGTTTTCACCTTTGAGCCAACCAAATGCAAATTCTCCATTTATCTCTAAGGTTACTGTTTTTATTCCAGCAACATCTCCTTCCTGATAATTAAGTTCTTTAACCTTGTAGCCATTTCTTTCTGCCCACATCATATACATGCGCATTAACATAGCTGCCCAATCACAACTTTCCGTCCCACCAGCTCCAGCGGTAATCTGTATAACAGCAGGAAGTTCATCTCCCTCTTCAGAAAGCATGTTCTTGAATTCCATTTTCTCTAGAACAGCAATTGCTTTTTCGTATTGGGATTGCACCTCTGCTTCGGAAACTTCTCCTTCTTGTAAAAATTCTATTAATACTTCTACATCATTTACTAAAACACTAGCCTCGTTATAATCATCTACCCATTGTTTTTTAGACTGGATAAATTTCATGTGCGCTTGCGCCTCTTGAGGTTTGTCCCAAAAATCTGGAGAAAGTGTTTTTTCCTGTTCGTTCTCTATTTCTATAAGTTTCGCATCAATGTCAAAGATACCTCCTTAACGCACCAAGGCGATCTATGAGACCTTTAAAATGGTCTGTAGTAATAATCATTCTAATAAATTTTGAGTAAAAATAGGCTTCTTTTTTGCAAATGTAATCGCTGTCACTTGCTTTTATTCTGTAATACCATTTTATAGAAGTTTGTTTACTTTATTTTATATATTTTTAACCGATAAACCACCCAAAAAATGAAAAATTCCGTTTTACTTTTAATAGCCTTTTTGTTGTGTCAGCTTTCTACTGCGCAATTTTCTGAAAATAAGGCCAGCTTTGAGAAATATGAAGGTCTTTTTGACTTCTATTATGACGAAATGAACGATAAGGTTTATTTAGAAGTAAATAAGCTCAATGAAGAATTTTTATATGTCTACTCTTTAAGTAGTGGCATTGGTAGTAATGATATTGGACTAGATAGGGGAGAACTTGGTAACGAACAGGTGGTTTATTTTAAAAAAGCGGGTAACAAACTATTACTAGTACAACCAAATTTAAAATTTAGAGCATTAACGGATAACGATTTGGAGCGTAAATCTATAGAACAGGCCTTTGCTACTTCTATTTTGGGAGGTTTTAAAATACAAGAAGAAAAGAATGGTACGTATGTAATAGATATTACTGATTTTTTGATGCAAGATGCCCATGGCGTAGCTAAACGTTTAAAACGAGCCAATCAAGGTTCTTATAGTTTGGATCGTTCTAAAAGTGCTTTTGCATTAGAGCGAACGAAGGCATTTCCTAAAAATGTGGAGTTTGATATGGTAATGACTTTTAAAGGTCAGGCATCAGGCGGTTATATTCGTTCTGTAACTCCAAATTCAGATTTGGTTACCGTTGCTCAACATGCTTCTTTTATAGAGCTGCCAGATAGTAACTATAAAAAAAGAATTTTTGACACCAGAAGTGGTTCTTATCCTTTTTCTTACTATGATTATGCCACTCCTGTACAGGAGCCCATTTTAAAGCAATTTATTACACGCCATAGATTAGAGAAAAAGAACCCAATGGCGAAAGTGAGTGAAGCTGTAGCCCCTATTATATATTATTTAGACAACGGAACACCAGAACCTGTTAGGTCTGCACTTTTGGAAGGTGGTAGCTGGTGGAATCAAGCTTTTGAAGCTATTGGATATAAAGATGCATTTCAATTAAAAATGCTTCCAGACGATGCTGACCCCTTGGATGTTCGTTATAATGTTATTCAATGGGTACACCGCTCTACACGTGGTTGGAGTTATGGTAGCAGTATCACAGATCCTAGAACTGGTGAAATTATTAAGGGACACGTAAGTTTAGGGAGTTTAAGAATTAGACAAGATTTTTTAATTGCACAAGCCTTAATGAACAAGCCTTTTGCTAAACGCGATGACAACTATGAGCCCATGTTAGCATTAGCAATTGCAAGAATAAGACAGTTATCTGCACATGAGATTGGGCATACCATTGGATTTGCACACAACTATGCTGCAAGTACGAATGGCAGAGCATCGGTTATGGATTACCCGCATCCACAATTTTCAGTTAAAAAGGGAGAAATTGATTTCTCTAACGCATATGCAACAGGAATTGGAGCTTGGGATAAAGTCACTGTAGCTTATTCTTACACGGACTTTGAACCTAGTAAGAATGAAAGAACAGAATTGAATAAAATTTTAAAAGCAGCTCAGGATGGTGGTTTGCGTTATATTACTGATCAAGACGCTCGCCCTCAAGGAAGTGCTCATGTATTGGCGCACTTATGGGATAACGGGACTGATGTTAGTGAAGAACTAGATGCAATGCTAAACGTGCGTAAAGCTGCAATTGCTAATTTTTCTATTGACAACATTAAATCTAATGAGCCTAACTCTGTTTTAGAAGATGTTTTTGTGCCCCTCTACTTTTTTCACAGGTACCAAACAGAGGGAGTTGCAAAAATTATTGGTGGCTTGGAATATAACTATGCAGTGAAAGGCGATGGCCAAAATGTTGTTCATGTTGTAGATAGGAAGATGCAGGAAAAGGCATTGAAGGTTATTTTAAAGACTTTGAATGCTAATGAAATTGCCATTCCAAAGGAAAAACTTGCGCTTTTTCCGCCTAGGGCATTTGGCTATGGTAGATCACGTGAGTCTATTAAGGGTAAAACAGGTGTTTCTTTTGATGCTTTATCCGCGGCCGAATCTGCGGCAGATATGACCTTGGGTTTTTTATTACATCCAGAACGCGCCTCAAGATTAATACAACAGAAAGCATTAGATACAGAAAATATTGGATTAGAAGACGTATTGAATGAAGTTGTAAAAAATACCATATCAAGAAAGCATAAGGATAGTTATATAACCAGCGTGCAGCAAAACATGAATTTTAGAGTGCTCTTTCATATCATGAATCTTGCAGCAAGTACAGCAGTACATCCGCAGGTTAATGCAATTGCAAATCAGAAATTAAGGGCATTAACGATGGATATAGGATTGGGTGCTATTAATAATCCAATAAAGGCAGAAATGGTAAGAAGAATATCAGAATTCTATGCGCATCCAGATAAATTTGAGGTTATTCCTGCACTGGTATTACCTGATGGTTCTCCTATTGGTATGGATTGTTTTCACTAGGAGAAAAAAGCGGGTAGTTGGTAGTGGTTAGTGGGTAAAAAAATTAGCAGTAATTAATTAGCACTAAACAGCGATAAGCGTAATGTGATTTTTGAATTTGAATTTGATTTTGAAACTTGAAACTTGACACTTGAACTTAAAATGAAAATAAATTTAATTAGCGATACCGTTACAAAACCTACTCCTGGTATGATGGAGGCGATGATGACCGCAGAAGTTGGTGATGACGTATTTAAAGAGGACCCGTCTGTAAACGAGTTGGAGCATAAGGTTGCTACTATGTTCGGAATGCAATCTGCCTTGTTTTTTCCAAGTGGGACAATGACCAATCAAACAGCTATTAAATTGCATACCCAGCCAGGGGAACAATTAATATGTGATAAATACGCACATGTATTTAATTATGAGGGTGGTGGCGTTAGCTTTAATAGTGGTGTGTCTTGCAGGCTTGTTGATGGTGATAGAGGAATGATGACAGCTAAGCAAGTGGAAGCTGCAATAAACCCACCAGATTTTTATCACAGTCCATTATCTACTTTGGTTTGTATAGAAAACACTACAAATAAAGGAGGAGGTGCTTGTTGGGATTTTAAGGAACTTGAGAAAATAAAATCGGTTTGCGATAATCATCAATTGGGTTATCATTTAGACGGCGCCAGATTGTGGAATGCTCTTGTAGCTAAAGGTGAAAATGCATTGCAGTATGGAAATCTATTTGACACCATTAGTGTATGTTTAAGCAAAGGACTGGGTTGTCCTGTTGGTTCTGTTTTAGTGGGTAGTGAGGAAATGATAAAAAAAGCAATACGTGTTAGAAAAGTACTTGGTGGTGGTATGAGACAGGCTGGATTTTTGGCTGCAGCCGCTACATATGCTCTGGATAATCAGTTAGAAAGACTAGCAGAAGATCATTTAAAGGCAAAAGAAATTGGTGTACTGCTATCTAGTTTACCGTTTATTAAGAAAGTAGAATCTATAGAAACTAACATTGTCATTTTTGAAATAGATGAAAGCTTTCTTACTAGTGAAGAGTTTACCAATAAGTTATTACAAAAAGATATACATATCATAAGTATGGGTCAGGGTAAGTTACGCATGGTAACACATTTAGACTATACTAATGAAATGCATGACCGACTTCTTAGTATTTTACCAACCTTGTAATTTTCCTTATTTATTACTACTATTATGAACTAAGCGATTATTTAAGTTTTTAATGCCATTCTCCATACCAGCTTCTGAGTTGTATAATCCGCTGCAACCTATAATTTTACCTTTTTCATTTTTAAGCTCAAACAAGAATTGGCCATTTAAATTAGTTTTTCGTTCAAACCTCTTTACGGGAGAAATTGTCTTAATTAACTTTTGAACAGTTTTGGATATCGTTTGCTCGTCTTTAAAGGCTATACTTTTTAAAAGTATTTTGCCAGATTCTGATTTAACTAAAAATTCAAATTCCTCACCTACAGTCTTGTTAATTTCAATCATTTGGCGGCTTTTTTTAAAGATAGGAAATCTTTTTTT